>CBHXZU010000059.1:0-13998 GCA_966125105.1 uncultured Prosthecobacter sp. | reverse complement strand
TTCGACACCCGCGCAGGGCTCGAAGCCAGTGCTCTAACCAGCGCTAACAACACGGCGCTGCTCAGCTATGATCCGGCGGGCGGGGATACGGCGATGTTCAGCATGTACGGTCAAACGCGAACGAATAACATTGTCTCGCGGATGGTCGGCAAAATTAACATCACCACCGACGGCGCTTACACCTTCGGCACTACAAGCGATGACGGCTCGATGCTGTTCATCGATGGACAGGCGGTTGTATCCAACAACTTCTACCAGGGCATGACCCGCCGCACCGGCACCGTCCAGCTGAGTGTGGGCTACCACGATATCGACATCGGCTTCTATGAGGGCGGAGGCGGGAACGGCTTGGTGGTCGATTGGTCCGGCCCGGGTGTTGCGCAACAAACGTTGCCCAATAGCGTGCTCGCCCCAGCTGCAGCCGAAGAGCTCGATAATCCGATCACAATTGCAGGTTCCGGCAACATCCAAGTTACCGGCATAAGCGGGCGGCTCAAGCAGCCCGTCACCTTCCAGGCCGGCGGCACTTTCGGCTCCAGCGGTTACAATCTGACCGTCGACAGCCTGGTGCTTCCGACCAGCGGGGGGACCTACACCTTCGCGCCGACAAACGAAACCGTCTTGAGTCAGATCACGGACGGCGGCAACCCGGTCGCGATTATCAAAACAGGCACCGGCGTGCTCACGATCGACAACGTGGCAGGGCCCCAATTGACCAATGCAGGATCGACGATCGCAGTGAATCAAGGCGCGCTCGGCATTCTGCTGGGAGGGGCTTCCAATCCCACCGGTCTCGCAGCCATTACCTTCAATGGCGGTGGTGTCGTTCTCAGCAGCAAAAACGGAGACCAGAGCTACACGATTCCAAACTTCACGGGCGACGCGGTCCTCCAGGCGCGCAAACTGGCGAGTGGTGTCGCGGGAACACCGGTGACGCCCATTATCATCACGTTGCAGGGCGGTCTGAATCTTACTGGCGGGAAAAAACTCACCCTCGGAACTGCCGATAACTATATCGAGGTCATCGGCGGATCCGCGACTGGCAGCGGAACAGTCGGGATTGCCGGAGGCCAGGTGAACTCAACGACGAACACCGCTCTGCAAGGCCAGAAGGTGAACTTCAGCGCCGGGACATCCATCCTGAACATGCTGTCGAACGCGCCGACGGTCGCCTCAATCAGCAATGACTTCGTCGCCACGGGAAATGTCTTCGTTGGCGATGGAGCGGCCGGGACGGCAGTTTTGACCATCAACGGCGCGGACGGGTCGGCAAATTATACGGGCGCGATTAACGGAAACAGTCTCAGCAGCTTCAGCGTGGTGAAAAACGGCGCGGGCAGGCAGTCGCTGACCGGCCCTTCCGGTGCCCTCGAATACACGGTGAACGCCGGAACTCTCGAACTGAGCAACTCCTCGCTGGGTGCGGCTTCAACGCCCGTTACCCTCACGGGTGGCACGCTGGAGTTCGCCAATCCCGGCCTGCTTCTAAAGATCTACGACTCGGATCCAGGTGCGGCGGTGGGTGGAGTGCCCGGCGCTTATAGCGGGATCTTGAACACGCTGCCGGGCGTCTTCCAGCGCTTCAACGCGATCGGCACGCCGACCATCGTAACCACGACAGCTTCGAACGGGAACCTGCGGATCAGCTACAATCCAGGTGGTGGCGCCGAAGCACCGTTCGCCATCCACGGACAAACCGACGCGGACACCATCGAAGCGATCTTCACGGGTCTCCTCGAAGTTCCCGTGGGCATGGCCGGCAACTGGACCTTTGACCCGCACAGCGATGACGGCACGATGGTCTACGTCGACGGGGTCCTCGTATCGAACAACAACTTCCCGCAGGGCATCGGCCATGTGCCGCGGCCGGGCACGATCAATCTCACCGAAGGCCGGCATGAGATCGTGATGACCTTCAACGAAGGCGGCGGCGGAGCCGGTATGTATGTGAACTTCACTCCTCCTGGCGGGAGCAGTTCGCTCCTGCCGAATACGCTGCTCTATAACCGCGACATCACGGCCCAGAACCCGATCAACGTGACGGGTTCGGCGGCGATCAACGCGAATACGGGCACGGTCGTTCTGGGCAATCTCACCCAGGCATCATCCGCGACATTGTCGGTCGGCGGAGGTGGATCTGTTTCATTCCCGCAAACAACCCTGACCGGTGGCACGGCGCTCAATGTCTCCGTCGCAGCCAACACGCTGCTGCGACCCGGAAACGTGGCGGGCACGACCACGCTGAACGCGACCGGGGGCGGAACGGTGTTGCTTGATTACAACGGCGCGCAGTTCCCCACGGGAACGATCAACGCGAATGGCGCGACCGTCGCAGCCGCAACGACGCAGGGCGGTGTGAACCCGCTCGGAAGCGCCACGGTGAACCTCACCAACGGAGGTATCCTTGGCATTGGAACAGCCGTTCCGGCAGGCGAGTTCACTTACAGCAACCCGGTTGTAATTGGTGCGGGCGGCGGCGGAATTCGCGCGGCTCGCTTCAACTCGGGTCCCGCGGGTCTCGTCTTCACTCAGACTTACGATCAGCCGATCAATGTCGCGAACAACGCGCCACTGAACTTCTCGTCGGGCGATGGCTACACACTCGCCCTGAGCGGGACGATCGGAAGCAACGGGCCGATCTCCGTCACGGGCGGAAACGTGACCACGACGGCGACGGTCGCCGGCGCGAGTGTGGCCGTCACGAGTGGCCGGTTGGATTCATACGGAGCCCTCAACTTCACCTCAGGGGGCACGGTCGCAAGCGGAGGCACGTTGCGCTTCAACAGTAACGCCTACACGGGCGGAACGCTCAACGTTAGCGGCACGCTGGAGTTTAACGGCACACGTACCGGGAATGTCCCCGCCGCCTACAACGGAGGCACCGTGAAGGTCACCGCCGGCGTCGTCGACTTCTCGGGCGGACCGGTCACGGGATCGGCCCCCACCGAGACCGTCGTTCCGGCCACGCTGACTGCCAAATCCTACTCGTTCACCAATCCCCCGGGCGGATTTGGCACCGACCAGGCGATCGCGTTTACCCAGGCCGCCACCCCGCTCTTCAACAAGCCCTTGGGCAATGCGGACGTGAACTTCGGCCCGGTGAGCCAGGCGGATGGCATCTTCAATGCGTTCTTCGGCGGAAACACCGGCGATGCGTTCACCGCGACTCTGACCGGCACCTTCACGTCACCGGCGACGGGTCCGATCACCTTCGGCCACTCGATCCTTGATGACAACGGAAGCATCTGGGTCGACGTGAACCAGAACGGCGTCTTTGAGCGCAACGGCTCCGGAGGTGATGAGCGCATCACCAGCGGCGGATGCTGCGGCCCGGCGCCAGCGGACAACACGGTGAACGGCGTGGTGAACCTCGTGTCTGGCCAGAAATACAATGTGTTGTTCATCATTGAAGACACGGGCGGCGGTTCGTCGTATGCGGCGAAGTGGGACGTGGGTGGAAACTTCGGGCCGAACGGCGGGCTGACAAAGTTCGTCAACGCTGGCGACCCCGGGCAGGCTGGGATTTGGTCCACGACCACGGCTACCGGCGGCGGAGCGAAGCTCGACATCGCATCGGGAGCCGAACTTCGTGTGGGCGGCGGCACGAACATCACCGACGCCTTCCTCAATGGAACGGACGCAAAACTGGTGATCAACGGTGCCTCGGGCACCAATTCGACCGTCGGAATCCTCCGAAATTCGTTCGGCTCAAACACCGTCGATGTCGCCGCTGGAAATACCGTTTCCATCGCTCACCTGACCGTTGCGCCCGCAACGACTATGACGAAAACCGGCCCTGGAACGATCACCACGCCCGGGTTAAGCATCGGCGGTGGAGGTTCTCTCACAATCGATGCGGGAACAGTCATCGATACGGCTCCGGCCGTAGCTGGAGTCGCGAACTACACCAGCGGCTGGGTGGTCGTGACCGGCACCGGCACGTTCCAACTGCAGGGCTCGCTGAGCGGAGCCGTCAGTATCAACACCACAGGCACCCTACGCGGCGCCGGATCCTTGGGCTTTCTGAATGTCGAAGGCTCGGGTGTGGTCGCGCCGGGCGTAGGCGCGACTCCGGGAACACTGACTGTGAACGGCGGATTGAATATGCTGGGTGGAACCACTCTGCAGATCGATCTGGTGACGTCGGGCTCGAGCGATAAGCTCAGCATTGTCGGTCCGGTGGTTTTGGCCTCGGGCCCCGCCCCATCGCTCAGCCTCTCCGCTGGCGCTGGGTTCACTGCGGGACCGTTCGAGGTCTTCCCGCTCATGCTCAATGACGCAGATGACTTGGTCTCCGGCACATTCCTCGGACTCGCTGAAGGTGCGGCGTTATCGGTCAACGGCATCCCATTCAACATCAGTTACACGATGAATCTGGATGGAGGCGCCGTAGGAAACGACATCGGCATCACCGCCGTCCCCGAACCTGGAGCTGCTCTCCTGCTCATTGGCGGATTCGGATTGTTGATTGGCGCACAGCGCAGGCGCAACCATCTGCGCGCCTAATCTGTCGCGCTCCTAACAAACGCTATTGCTCTGAGCGAAGCAGTTTGGCTTCCTCGTGATCATGTCCGATGAGACTCCAAAGGAGCCCCGTCGCCTCCCACCCCTGCTCCGGCGCGCGTGGTATTCCCTCAATCAAACCTTCCGCAAGCGTATCGCGCATCTGGAGATCACTCCGGATCAATACAGTATTCTCCGCTGGCTGTATGAAGGCGACGCCAAGGGATTAACGCAGCAGGCCATCACGGAACTGATGGCCAGCGATCCAAACACCATCACCTCGATCCTCCACCGGATGGAAAGGTCGGGCCTGATCTCGCGTCACGCCCACGAGACGGACCGCCGCGCGCGGCGGGTCCGAATGGAGGAAAAAGGACGGGACATATTCACCAAAGCGCTGTGCCTCGCAAAAGTCCTGCAAGGCCAGATCCTTGAGGCCCTGCCGGTTTCGCGCCGTGAGACGTTTCTGCGCGATCTCGAGCGGGTGGCGGACGCTTGCCACGATGAACACGATCGCCCTCTATCGAAAAACTCGGTCTGCGAGGAGACCGGGTAGCCGCGAGACTATTACCCACAAGTTTGAGCGGGAACGTGCCTCAGCTCCCTAGTAGGAGCGACCTGTTTATAGTTACGCGTCCAACACGTATCGGAGCTCCGTCAGGAGCGAAATCGCGTCGCCGCCACTTCGGCTAGTCCTCAGGTGTCGAGGTCGGCAGCTCACGTCGCTCCTACGGAGCTGAGAGCGTGGGGGCTGATTCGGAAACCTGAAAACCTGGGGGGAATGCAAGGAGACAGTGCAGGCACCGTAATCGATCCTTCAACTGGTTCCGAAGGTTTGTCGCGATTGCCGAAACTGTTCGCGTTGGTCGCCATTCCCTTTTGCAATCGCTCTGCTTGGAAATCCTCACGCAACATGTGTCGCTTCCGTGTTTACTCCGGTAACAGGAGAGTATGCGCCGGCAAATGGAAGGTTTTGTCCTGTAAATGGAGACTATTCACCAGTAAATGGATGGTTCTCTCCCGTCGCGTGAATCGGAACGCCGCTCAATGAGAAGTTCACACCGGTCACTTCCATCAAGTCGCCGGTGAAACGAAACTTTCCTTCAGTCCCTGGAGGAAACCGTCTCGTGAGCCGAATGTTTTCTTCGATTTGCCCTACGGGGCGTCTCGTGACCCGTAATGTATCCCTCAGCGCGCCCGAAGGTCGACGCAAACCGCTTCCTTGGTGCTGCGCGCAAAGACCAAACCATTGCTGATCACAGGCGTCGTCCAGCACTTGCCGTCGAGCACCTTGGCGCGCGCGAGTTCCTTGTATGCCGTGGGATCGGCCGCGGCCAACACGAGCTCGCCTGTGTCACTGAGCGCTAGAATGTTGCCGTTCGTCAGGACGACGTGGCCCGGGCCAAAGCCGTCCTTTTCCCAAAGCACGTCGCCATCCGGCAGTTTCACGGCTTTCACCGGGCCGGAGCCGTATTTCTTGAATTGGAACATGCCATAGAGATTGCCCTGGTAGAGGACGGGCGTGCTCCAGTGATTCGCGATCTTCTGATCGCCGGGCACTCGCATCACCTGCTCGGCTTTCCACTCCGTTCCTGTCTTGGAAATCTTGAACGCGGAGGCGCCCACTCCGTAGCCGGCGCTGCAGTAAACGAGGTCGCCCGCGACCACCGGGCTGGCAGCGGTGCTGACGTTGAATTTGAAATCAGCATGCCAGAGTTGCTGGAGCGTCTTCGGATCGACCGCCGTCAGGCCGCTCTTCATGAAGAAGATGATCTGCCGCTGACCGAGGATGGTTGCCGCCACCGGAGTGGCGTGCGTAATCGTGTCATCGCCGGACTTTGCCACCACCGCTCCGGTTTGCGGATTGAGCGCGAGATACGTTTCGCCGGCGCCGCCGCCCGCCACGTAGATCAGGCCGCCATCGAGCAGGGGGCTCGCGGCGTTCTTCCACATGATGTTCTTGCCGCCGTGCTGGCTGACGAGGTCGCGCTTCCAAAGCTGACGGCCCGTGGCCGCTTCGTGGCCTTGCACCACGAGGTCGGCATTGGTGGTAACAACCACGTTCCCGGCGATCGTGGGGGTCGTGCGCGGTCCGTCTCCCCCTTTATTGTCTCCCGCACCTTCATTGCCGCCCGCATGGCCGTAATCGCCCAAACCGAGGTCGGCAGTCCAGAGCTCGCGCCCGCTCGCGACATCCCGCGCCACGAGCACCTCGTGCTGACCGCCTTTGTCCCGCCCCTCGATCGTGAAACAGCGGTTTCCCGCGACCGCGAAGGAGCTGAAGCCGGTGCCGCCTTTCACTTTCCACAGCGTTTTCGGCGCAGCGCCCCAGTTCGTGGCGATTTTGTCCGGCGTGCTACCGTCACCAATCGGCCCGCGGTATTGCGGCCAGTCCGTTGCAAAAGCAGTCGTGGTGAAAGCGATCAGTGGCAGGAACAAACGGAGTTTCATTGGCGTCGCGTGCTAGTGCTTCGCTCCGGAAAAGTCAAAGGAGCCCGCGTTTATTAGCGGCAATGAGTCGAGCGCCAACCTTGGTCCAGGTCAGATGAGTTCCGCCTGCTTTTGCAATTCCGGCGCCTGCAGGGTGCGCGTAGTGTGCTCGATCTGCTCGATCGGCTTCAGCTCCTTGTCCGGCGCTGCCTGGAGTTCCTTGAATCGCCGCGCCGTCACGAGCACGCGGCTCTCCAGCGAACCGGCGGCTTTATTGTAGCTATCCACCGCGGAATCCAGCGACCGACCGAGGCGCCCCATGTGTTCACCGACCGTCGAAAGGCGATCGTAAAGCTCGCGTCCGAGGTCGCTGATGCGCTGCGCATTCTCGGCGAGCTTTTCCTGGCGCCAGCCGTAATGCACGGCGCGCAGCAGCGCGATGAGCGTCGTGGGGGTCGCGAGGATCACGCGGTTCACGGCGCCAAATTCGATGAGTTCCGGATCATGCTCCAGCGCCGCGCCGAAGAAGGTTTCGCCCGGCAGAAAGAGCACGACAAACTCCGGCGCGTCCTCGAATTGCTCCCAGTAGCTCTTCGCGGCGAGCGTCTTGATGTGCTCGCGCACCGCTGCGGCGTGCTCGCGAAAAGCCGCGCGCTTTGCGCCGTCATCAATTGCTTCGAAAGCGCGATAATACGCCGCGAACGGCACCTTCGAATCGGCAACGATCGTCTTCCCCCCCGGCATGCGCACGAGCAAATCGGGGCGAAAGCGCCCCCCGTCCGTGCTCTCCTGCTCGTAGAAATCGCAGTGGTCCTGCATGCCCGCGAGTTCGACCACCCGCCGGAGCTGGATCTCGCCCCAGCGCCCGCGCGCAATGGGCGAATGCAGCGCGCTAACGAGGCGTCCGGTTTCTCCACGCAACTGTTGCTGCGTCTCGATGAGCGATTTCACCTGGGTGACCAGCCCCTCGTAAGCACCCGCGCGCGACTTCTCCATTTCCTGGATCTGCCCGTCGACCCGGGTAAGCGACTCCTTGATCGGCTTCAGCAATTCGTCGATCGCCTGCTGCTTTTGCGCGAGGTCTCCATTGGCCTTTTCCTGGAATTGGCCGAGCTGCGTCTTCGCCAGGTCGAGGAAGGACTGGCTGCTCTTTTGCAGCGCCTGCATGCTGAGGGCCTCAAACGTCGCTGTGAGCTTTTGTTGCGCATCGTCCAGCATCGCGAGCTTTTCTATGGCTTGCTGCCGTTCCTCGCGGAGTTTCGTTTCCAGGGAGGCGTAATCCTTTTCCACATTCGCTTTTTCCGCCCGAACCTGGTCGAGCAGAATGCCGCGCTCTTCCACTTCCTCTTCGAGCGCGGCCACGCGGCTCGCGCGCTCCTCGGCTGTCGCGAGCTTGGTCGAAAGGGCGAGCTTTTCCGCCGCATGGCCTTCGCATAGCGCCGCCTCCTTTTGCGCTGCGGCCGTAAGGATGCGCAGCCGCGCAAATATCCACGCAAAGCTGGCGCCGGCCACAAGCCCGATCGCTCCGGCGATGATGACAGTCGAATCAGCCATTGCCGGGAAAGTGCTCGGCATGACCCGCGGTGACAAGCGCAGGCGTCTGAACGTGACATCTCCCGCCCCTGTCGCCACAAGCCGACGCGTGACGCGTCCCTTTCTGGCATCCCTGGTTGTCGCAAGTTCCGCCCTCGCCGCCGGAGCGCCCGAAAACGCCGTGATATTCGTGAATGGCGACAGCTGGGCATCGCTCGCGATCGCCAACGAATACCGAGCGCTGCGCGACATCGCTTCCGAACACCTCATCGTTTTGCACGACCTCCCGAGCTTCGAGCGGATGAACGTGGACGACTTCCGGGAGAAGATTCTCAAACCCGGGCTGCAGGAGGTGGAAAAGCGCGGTCTGGCGGCACAGCTCGACTACGTTCTCTACTCTGCCGATTTCCCGACCGCGATCGACGTCTCCGCGGACATGGCGGGGAAAACGTTTCCGCAGCAGATAACGCAGCCGGCGTCCATTACCGGACTCACGTATTTGTACAAATTCGTGATGGCGAAGAACCCCTCTTACCTCGGGCTGAACACCAACTTTTACTTCCGGCAAATCGCCAAGACGGCTTCCGCCGAAACACTCCCACCCGAAGACCTCTCGCGCTACACAGACACAATGAAACGCGTGGAGGAGATCACGCGTCGTTTCGAAGAAGCCCGCAAAGCTTCCAACGGCGCGGCCGACTTCACCGTCGAGGACAAGAAGGCGCTCGGCGAAGCATTGAAGAATCTCAGCGAGCTTCGGACGAAACATCCAAAACACAGCGAAGTCCTCTACAACACCGCCTGCCTCCAGGCACGGCTCGGACAGTTGGGTGAGGCCGTGGCCACGCTTCGCGAAGCCATGGATCACGGCTGGTTCGACATGCGCCACGCGCAGCAGGATCCGGATCTCCGCGCACTCCGCGAGCGCGCCGATTTCAAGGAGCTGGCGAACCGCGCGAAAGACGCGAAGTTCGATCTGTGGCCCACCAGTGGATTTCGCGGCAACGTGGGGTGGATGCCGACGGGCCAACCGGTCCCGTTTCCGCAGGGCCTGCGGTATCTGCTCTCGGCATCGCTCGCTTATACCAGTGGACGCGGGATGAGCGTGTCATCGGCGATCGCCGGCCTCGCTCGCAGCGCTAAAGTCGACGGCACGCGCCCGGCAGGGACGATCTACTTCCTCGAAAACGATGACATTCGCTCGACCACACGCGAATGGGGGTTTCGCCGCGCCACCGAGAAGCTGCGGGAAGTAGGCGTTACCGCAAAAGTCGAGAAAGGCATTCTGCCCGCGAACAAGCCGGACGTGATGGGGCTGACGATGGGCGCAGCGGATTTTTCGTGGGCACAAAGTGGCAGCAATATTCTTCCGGGTGCCATCTGCGATCACCTCACCAGCTGCGGCGGCATGCTGCACGAAGGCGATCCGCAAACGCCGCTCACCGAGTTCCTGCGCAACGGCGCCGCAGGGGCGAGCGGAACCGTTCACGAGCCGTATGCGATCCAGGCAAAGTTTCCGAATGCCTTTGCCCACTACCACTACGCGCAAGGCTGCACACTCGCGGAAGCCTTTTACCAAAGCGTGGCCGGACCTTATCAGCTGCTCATCGTTGGCGACGCGCTTTGTAATCCATGGAAGAAACGTTTGGACGTGAACCTTCCGGATCTGCGCGCCGGGATTACGGTGCAGGGAAAGATCAAGGTCACCCCGGGGTTTAGCTCACCCGATCGGATCAGCCCCACGCACTTCGACCTCTTCCTCGACGGAAAGCGCATCGCCGCGGCGAAGCTGGGAGATCCGCTGGAGTTCGATTCGGCGGCCGTCGCTGACGGCCCGCGAGAAATGCAAATCGTAGCGAACGGAAATGACGCCATGGCAACGACGGGACGCCTCGTCTTTCAATGCACCGTCAAGAACGGCACGACGTCGCTCAACGTCGAGACCAAAGTCCCAGCGGAAGTCGCGTGGGACAAGGATCTCGAGATCAAAGCAAGCGCGCCCGGCGCGAAACATATCACCTTCCGCCAAGCCGGGCGTGAGATCGCGAAGATCGATTCTGCTGACGGCACCGCCAAGATGGACCTCCGTCGCCTCGGCCCCGGACCCGTCTTAGTCCAACCAATCGCGAGCTTCGACGGTGGCCACGAACACCTTGGAGCGCCACTTCGCTTTCGCATCGTCGCCCCCGCGCCACTACCCGCGATCACATTACCCGAAGGGAAGAAGCTCACGAACGGATTTCACGTCATAGCCGGCACCGACACGCCTGTGATTGTGGCGAAGGCAGAGGGGGATTGGCTGGCGAAAGCCGGCGTTAAAGGGGGGACGAAGTTCGCGGTGGAGGGTTGGTTCAACGTGGATGAAAACGACACGTACCAATTCCAGCTGAAGGGGCCCACAAACCTTGCGGTCTCAGTCGACGGCGTGCCGCAGACCTGGTCGCGCGGAAAAGAATGGTGGTATGTGCCCGTAGCACTCGCGAAGGGATTGCACCGGGTGAAAATCGAAGGAACAGCGGAAGGCACGCCAGCGCTCGACGCTCGCTTCGGCGGCCCCGGCAGCTACCGTTTTGCTGGCGAAAGATTCCAGCACTTGGAATAGACGATCGTTGGCAGGATCGACAATGCTCGAGCGCATTCACGCGCAAGGAGGGGCGCCTTTCCAGGCGCCCTGCCGCGATAGCGGCCCGTAATCGTTCCACCTTTTTCGCGGTGGAAAGGCCGAAGACCGCCGCGCGCGCAACCCGAACCGCGATCGCAGCGTCCACGGGCGGCTTCGCCGCAGGGCGCCTGGAAAGGCGCCCCTCCTTGCGCCCAGCGACGTTCGGGCACCAGCAAAACGATCTTATCCGCGCATCCGCCTCAGCCGTTCAAATTCCTGGGTCAGCGCCTCTCGATCGAGATCGCGGTATTTCTCGGGCAAAAAACGTTTATCCGAGCACGAGAGGATCGCAGCGAGTTCTTGCAGCCGCAGGAGTCCTGGATCGAGGGGATCGATGAAACTCTCCACCGCGTCTGCGAGATCCTCTTTCTGCAGGTCTGAGCGATCGGCCAAAACCGCGCGCTCTTTCGCGCGCGTGACGATGCTTTCCACATCGCTTCCAGTCAGCGGACGGTCGCCGACCTTGTCTCGAACAAAGCCGAGCAACTCCTCGCTGAGCGTCAGCTTTTTCGTGCCTGCGATCGCCTTGAAAATATCCGCGACGTCGTCCGGGCACTGCGCCGCAAACAAGGGCAGCGAGAGGCCGAAGCGACCCTGGCGTTTCATGTCGATGGCGAGCAGGTCCGGACGTGAAGTCATCGCGACCCAAAGCTCGCGGCCCCGCAGCGAGGAATCGCCGAGGTGCGCCGCGAACGATGCAAACACGCGCGTGCTCACGCCGCTGTCGCCGTCGCTGCTGCGATTGCCAAAGACGGCATCGGCTTCATCGACCACGACGATCACCGGGCCGAGGGCACGGATCGTCATAAGAATGCGGGATTGCTGCCGCTCGGTGTCGCCGACCCACTTGCTGCGAAAGTCGCCCAGCTCCAGCACCGGCAATCCGCATTCCGCGGCGAAGCAATCGATGAGGAAAGACTTACCCACCCCAACCCGCCCCGGGACGAGGATGCCACGCTCGACGACGTCGTTTTTCCCGTCGTGAATGAGTTTCGCAATTTCCCTCAACTTCTTCTTTGCCGCCGTATGAGTCGCCACGCGATCGAGCGTCACGCCGGGCTTCGGATCTTTGAACCTCACCAAGCCCTGGCAATACTCCTCGATGAGTCGCTTCTTGGCCGCGGTGACGTGATCACGCGTCACGCGTCCGCCGTTCTGGATCGCTTCCGCCTGGAGGTGCCGAATGCGCAGCAAACTGAGGCCGGATGAGCGCTCCGCAAGTTGCTCCAAGGTGAGATCACTCTTCTCCACGTCAAACTCCGCCTTTAGGAATGCCGTTCGATCCTCGAGGTCCGGAAGATCGAGGCGCACCTGCGCGACGTGCGGGTTCTGAAGCAGATCGGGATGCAACTCGCCCGCGCTCTCCGTGATCAGGATCACACTCGCATCCGACCGTCGAAACTCCGGCGACGCCGCCCACTTGAGCAAAGTGACGAGCGCCATGCGCTCATCCTGGGAAGCGCCGGATTCCTCCGTGGCGGGGATGATCTTTTCCGCGAAATCGATGATGATGCTGATGTTCGCCGGCGCCTTTCGATCCTCACCAACGGCGAGGATGAAGCGGCGGAGCAAGGGCGCGAGCTGCGTGAAGTTTCGCGGCGCGCCCGTTTGCGAAAAGTTCGTCCCCTCCACGCTGTCGAAAACCTGCAGCCACTCGAAAAAGCGCTTCTGCGTTTCCGACGCGCCAAACGTGAGTCCATCGCCGATGTCGTAATAAAGCGTGAGCCGCCCTTCCGGCAGCAGGCGTTTCATCAGGAAGTTCTTCAGCGGCGCGTAACCGTCTCGGGTCGGAAACACATCGTGGATGTTCCCATGCAGGAGAAACACCGAGTGGGTATGCGCATTCCAGCGACGCGCAAACTCGATCGCCCAGCCTCGAAGCGGGGTGGAAATGTTGTTCATAGTGCGGGTGAAAATCAGCGCTCCGCTTGCGGCGGATTCGTCGCGCGTTTGGGCATCACGCCAGGGGTAAATGGCGAAACCACACCCATGCCGCCTTCCGGCATTTCGCCGAGCTGATCCCGGAACTGGTCCATCTCGGACAGCCAGCGGTTTGTCTGCGCCAGGTGCTCGAAAGTGGCGTCGATGCGCGCGCTGATCTGCCCGGCGCCTTTCGCAGCGACCGCGTCCGCTCGGATTAATTTTGCCTGCTCTGCCAGACGCTCGAGTTCCGACGTGGCGAGGTCCGCATTCGCCCGCGCTTCTTCGATATGCTGTGCGCGTTGACGCAAAACATCGAGGCGCCCCTTGCGCGATTCGAGGAGCTTTTCCCGCGCAGGCGCCGACGGCGATTTCGCTTCGACGAGGCGCGCCACATCCTTTTCCAGCGCCGCGACTTCGTCCTCAGCTTCCGCGAGCAGGATCGGCACGCCATCACGACGTTCACCCTCGAGGAACACCTCCAGCGTCTGCTCGATCCCGAGCAAGCGCAGGAACGTCCACTGCATCTCCTCGAGCTTCGCCGCCCGCGGGTCCTGTCCGATCGCGATATTGCGGCAGGTTTCGACAAACTTGTTGTACTGCACGTGACGCTCGTTGCTCAGATCCTTGAGCATCGCATCGCGTTGCGCGGCAAACTCGCCGAGCGCGGCTCGCCGCTCAGCCTCCAGCGCTTCGTTTGATTTCTTTTCACGCCAGCGCGTGAAAAAGCCCATATCCGGCAGGTAAACCCAGCCGAGCACGTAGGCGACGCCGCCGATGATCGCGCCGAGCGCGCCGCCAAAGACCCCCGCAGCCAACGCTCCAAGGGCGAGCGTCGCATGATGAGGACTCTTCCAGAATGCTTGTCGGACGGTTTCGGGCATGTGCGACCAGGCTTCAGGCATGAATCGCGCGACCGCCGAAACTGTCGAGCGTCATTCCTGCGGGCC
>CBHXZU010000058.1:0-14149 GCA_966125105.1 uncultured Prosthecobacter sp. | reverse complement strand
CACCAACATCCCCGGCGATCTCTCGCTCGCACACCTCGCCGGGATGTTCGCGACGAACTTCTCCGTGCATCGCAGCGTGGTGATTGAAGACCTTTCGCTCGATTTCCTCCGCCCGGGACATCCCGCGGTCGATGGATGCCGCAGCCTCCTTGAATGGGATGACCGGGGCCGAGCCTGGGCCATGTGGAGATCCGCGCCCGGGGTAAAGACTCCGAAGGTCGTGTTCCGCGCGCTCGTCCGTGTCGGCGTCGATCTCAGACCGGTCGAAAAGGCGCTCAGCGACGCCGGATGGGACGAGATTCGCCGTGGCGGTCTGCTCCGGCTCGTGCGCGGATGGTTCCCTGAAATCGTGGCCGAGTTTTGGTGCGACGATGTGGGCAATGATCCGCCGGCCAAAGTCATCGAGGTTTGCGCGCGGCCCTATCACTACAAAATGGACCGCAATCTCGGCAAAGAACGCGCCGGGCAGATCCGCGAGAAGTTTGGCGAAAAAGAATGGCAGAAATACTGCCAGACCGCAGCGAAGCGCTCACTCGCTGCAGTGAAGAAACTGCCGGAGTTCGTGACTGCCAAGACGCAAGCGCAGGCCAAAGCCGACGAGCATTTCGCGATGATGCGGGCGCGGCTGAAGGCGCGTCAGCAAGCGGGGATCGACTCCGCGGCGCAGGCAAAAGCAGATACGAAGCTGGAGGAGACACTCGCCGAACTCGTCGCGAACATTCTCGCCGCTCCGGTGATCACGCTGGATACGCTCGGGGCCTATGTCTTGAGCGACAAGCCGTGGTGGCCCGAGCCCGACTGGGATCCCGAGCTCGCGAGCCGAGTGAAGCGCTGATCGCACAGGTTCTCGCGGCCATTTCCGTTGAAATGCGCAGCGCTTGTCTTCACGCTGAACGCGTGGCGAGCGACAGCGCATCAGGCAACATTTTGGCAAGACCAGCCGGCGAACCGGCGGAGGCATTCACCCGTCTCCTCGACGCAATCGTAGCGCAACTCGCTCCCGAGAGTCTTGCGTCGCTGGACGTGCCGTCGGACGAATTGCACCAGGAGATTCTGATCCCGCTTCTGCCCGCGATGCTGAGCGACAAGGCGATTCGCAACCATTGGCGGGAGCAGAAAGGGAACAGCTTCTTCAGCAGGCTGCAAAGTCACATGTCCGGCGACGCGCCGCGGCCCAGCTTTTCCGCCAATGACTTTGAGATTCACGTCACCGCCAGCTATTCCGCTGGCGCCGACGCGCGAGCGCTGGCCGATACGCTGCTGTCCGAAGAGTCGCTGCGCGACCTGGCGGCGAATCTTGTAAACAACCTCCTCGACGCCGCATGGGCACAGCTCCCGGTGGAGGAGAAAGTCGTGCCGGAGGAAGTCGGGATAACAGCTTCGGTCACGCCCGAGCCGGTGGGAGGAGCATTACCTGAAGAGGTGCCAGCTGCGGTCGTGGAACCAATTCCTGAACCCGAGGAGCTTCCGGAGACAGCGGCGACGCCGAACGGCTTCGAAGATGTTGCCGCTGCCACGATGCCAGCGCCCGCGCCCGTCGGAGTCGTCCTGCGCGCGGCTCCCTTCCGTCCGCAACCGTGGCGCACCCAGCATAATCCGGTGGCCGGAAATCACGCGGAGCCGAAGTTCCCGGATCCGCTCGCTCGTAATCCGCTGGAGCAGCGTTCCAAGCCGCGGCACGTCTTTCGCGCCTTCAAAATGCCTTGAGCTTTTCGCTTGCACCCGTGGAATTTCCCTGTTGCGCGCGCTTTAAGAGGCCGTAGTCTGGCGTCCCTTCCGAGGTGTGGCCCGGGCCCCCGTGGGCGACTGACGGAAATGAGAGACCTATGAGACACCATCACCAACAGAGAGACCAATCGCGAGATGAGCAAGGTGGTCCGAAGATGGCCTCCGAACCGATTGCCACCGAAAAGGTGACGATTGACCGGAAGGTATTCTTCCTGGACCTCAAAGAGAACCAACGCGGCCGGTTCATGAAGATCACCGAGGATGTAGGTGGTCGCCGCGATACCATCATGTTGCCGGCAGCGGCATTCCGGGACTTCCTGGAAGCCCTCGCTCGCCTGGTGGATTACGAGTCGAAGCTGTGACCCCTCCTTAAGACTTACCCTACATTCCAATTCAGAAGCGCCCCGGCCGGGTAACATCACGGCCGGGGCGTTTCATTTGTGATGGGAGACTCATCCAACCACGGCGGGCACGGCGGACACGACGATCTATTCAACCGCGACGACGCGACGGGCGCGACGGACAAACAATGGAACCGCGGCGTGCGCGGCGGGCGCGGTGAACATTACAGGGGGACTACGAAGGACGCGAAGGTTGTTCGTCGCCAGAAAATCGGTTCTCTCGAGTGGACCACTGAAGTTTTTAACCACGGAGCACACGGAGTTCACGGAGACGGGCACAGAGCTGAAACGTGCTCGGTGGGCTCCGTGCTACTATCCGCGAAAATGTGCGCAGCGCGCGGTGGAACGTCTGAACAATCTGCGAGCGCGCTTGCGTGAGGAGCATGGGCCTCCGGCCCGTAACGGCGGACTCCCCAAGCAGAGGTGTATCGTTGCGGGATACCTCTGCAATCAGACAAGTTCATTGAGGCTGGCGCAGGACCGCCTGTAGTTCCCGGCACCTCGTTCTACTCCTTTTGCGATGACCCCAGTTACGGGCCGGAGGCCCATGCTCCCTTGGTTGCGGCTTCGCCGCGCTGGGTTCTCCGCGGTTCAATGAAGCTGAAATGCGCGGTGAACTTACTGCGCTTCGGCTAAACGCGCGCGGTAGACCTGCCGCGCGTGTTCGTAGGCGGCGCGTGCTTCTTCGCGCTCCTTCTCGGCGTAGGTCTTTTCCTTCTGCTTCCAACACGCGTCGACGGCGGCGAGGCACCATTCGATGCTCTTCTTCTCTCGCGTGGGTTTGTTACCCACTTGCACGAAGACGGGATTGGTGTGCGAGCTGGGGAGGATGCGCATCGCTACCCAGCCACTCCGCTCAATGGGAACTTCGAAAATAACCTCCCGCTCCGTTCCATCGGCGACGACCTTTTGCTGCGCGACACTCACGCCGTTCACGATCACTTCCAACGGCACTTCCCGGGTGTCACCAATGCGCGCGCGCTCGAGGTGCCAGAACGGTTTGTCAGCCGGAGAACCGTAAGCCCCCGTCACATTGCCGAGGCCGCGCAGCTTGGGATTTGGCTTTTCGCTCAAGCGCGCGGCGACGCGCGCGGACACCTTCACTTTGCCGGGTGCCGCCAGCTTTAGCTCCGATCCCTTTTCTCCCATGACGGCATCGCCGACGCGAAAATCCATCAAGTGCGAGTAGCCGTCGCTCACGTAATTCCTGCCGAGCCGGATACCTTCGCACCAGTCATCGTAGGTAAGCTTTCCGTCGAGCTTCACGTAGCTGCGGCCCAAGCCGACGCGCTCTCCGTAGATGCACGGGAAATCCGTCTCGCCGCTGATCCGCGGACGAAAGCCCGCGTTCAACGTGTGATACCAAATGTTCAGCTCCCACGTCGCCGGCGTGTCCACCGTGCTGATGAAATCCACTGCCGGCACGCGGTCGCCATTCGGTCCCTCCACGTCGTGCGTGATGTTCATGATGTACTCGTTCGCGCCGATTCCATCAAATGGCGGGACGTCGTAGCTCGGCAGCGCGTTGGTGGGAAAGCGGAGCCCCCATCCGCTGTGCGCAGGACCCGTGATCGCGCCCTGCTTCTTCGCCCAGCGCAGCGTGCTCAGTCCGAGCGTCGGCCAGTGGTCGCTGGATGTGCCGCCGGGATACATCTGCTCCTTCAGTCGGAGCAGGCAAAGGTGCCCGCTCTTGTGCGAGCCAAAGCCGCTCACTTCCACATCGTAGCGCAGCAGATAAGGCCATTGCGAAGTCATGTCCTCACGCCCGGTGAAGAACTGCTTCTGGTAATCAAAGCACGGTCCCCACGTCAGATTGGCGCCGACCTTCAAATCTTCCCCGCGACAATGCCGCGCCATATCCGGCGCGTGCACGCCTTCGGTCGGGTTCGTGTAATGCGCGCATCCGGCAGCGTGAATGTGATGATCCCCGCTCCACCACCCGGTGAGCGATGGATCGATCCACCGCTTCGCCTGGAACTCCCATTCGCGCGTGCTCGCATCAACCACAACCTTCCGCGTTTCCGGGATCGACTCCGGCCCGCGCGAGAACTCGATCGTGTATTCGCCATCGGGCAATCGGACTTTCTCGCCGTCCGCGCGATATACCTGCGGGTGAAAAGCGAAGTCCGGCGCCAGCCGGCGTGCTTGCGAGGGGTAAACACGCTCGGCTCGATCGCGCGCGAGGAAGGAAGCTGTGGTCGGTTTTCCATGCTCGTCCTTCACGCGCAGCGTGATTTCCCGGCCCGGGCGGCAATCGAACAACACATCACTCTCACTGCGGAACCCGAGATCCTGCGTCCCCTGCCCGACGCTGAACGAAAAGCGCGCCTCCCTTTTCCCCACGTCGCGCCCATAGAGCTGCACGATGCGATACTCGGCGCCGAGACCCGAGAGCGTCGGAGTCATCGGCTGCTTGTCGAAGGTCTGAACATCGAGCCACAGGTCGAGGTCCGGCAACTTCGGCGCCTTTCCGTATTGCACATCGCTCGGCGTGCCCTTCCCGGCGTTGTGCCGCGCGCGCGCATTCGGGCTCACGATGGAAAGCGGCGCAGTCGTGCCGGCTTCGTTGATCACTTTCACGAGGAATTGACGCCAGCCATTCTCCACCAAAATGGGCTTCACCGGTCCCGCCGCGACCTTCACGCGCATCTCCGGATTAATCGTCACGACGAACAGCACGTGGGCATCGAGCGCGGCCTGGATCTTCGAAACGGCCACGCGTCGATCCGCCTCGGAAGTCGCGGCATTGATCGCATTCCGCTCCGGCTCACTCAGCGGCTCGCCGAGGTATTCCGAGGCCTCGACGATTCGCCGCGCCTGCGCCGACAGCGGTTGGAGATCGATATCACTCACCACCGGCACGGGATCGGCGGCAACGGCGAGCGCTGGGAGTAACAGGAGGAGGGCACGCATGGCATAAGACTGAAATTGCGCTGCGGCCAACGCGAGGCGAAAGGTAACCCCAATGCGACTGGACCAATGGTTGTGGACTGTGCGGGTTTTCAAGACCCGGACCAATGCCGCCGACGCCATCAAAGCCGCGCACGTGACGGTCAACGGCCAGCCAGCCAAGCCCGCTCGCGAAGTGCGGGCCGGCGAACTGATCGTTGCCAAAGTGGGAGAAATCACCCGAACCGTGCGCGCGATCGCCATGCCGGCGTCGCGAGTCGGAGCGAAGCTCGTCCCCGATTTCGCCGAAGACCTCACGCCGCCCGAAGAATACACCAAGCGGCGCGAGCCAAACTTCATCCCGCCGATGTTCCGGCCCAAGGGCTCCGGACGCCCAACCAAACGAGATCGCCGGGAAATCGACGGCCTCTTTCAGTAAGTCGCGGCAGCCCAACCGAATTTGCACTAGCCACTTTCGCAGAAAGGCTTCGCCCGGGTGCCGCGCTTCCGCGGCATCTGCCATGAGGCTCGTAAACGGAGCCAAAAGCTACAAGCAGTGGAGGCAAAATACCGTACACTGGGTCAAAAGCTGACAGCTTTCGAGGCAATGGGCTGTACTCTGGGTCGAAAGCCAACAGCTTCGGGAACGAAATAGTGTATTTGCGTGCCAAGGCTGACAGCATCTTCGACGAAATAGTCTCCGCGAGAGCTAAAGCTATCTTCCTCGAGCGTGAAATAGCGTACATCGGAGCCGATGCTGTCGGCTTTGCCGCCGATGTACGCTATTTCGTGGAAATTCCACCAGCGTTCGACCCTTGATTTAGTACTGCGGTGTCAAAGCCGTCGGCAAAGTCGGCTCAATTCTTACGATTTTGGGCAAACCCATCGGCGGGAGCCACGGTGCTGAGACCCCACTTGCACCGGCTAACTCGGTCGATGCCGGCGAAAACCCCGCCGTTGTGCTGGATGGCAAAGTTAACGGCGTTTTTAAGATTTTCCCCTTGGCATTCCTACGAAGACGTATAATCTGATCATCGTTCTGGGGGGAACAGCGGCCCTCTGGTGACAATCGTCACCGGGGGGCCGCACTTTTTTGTCCGTGTTCAATCCGGCGACTTCTCCATGGGTGCTTGAGCATTCGCAATTACCCGAAGCGGCTCAACTCGTTTGGCTTAAATCGTAATTCTCGTAGAGCGAACCCAGCCACGCGACCCCCAACGCCGCTTCCATGCCGAGGATCAGCGCGCCGATCCCCACGGCGCCGACCGCCTTCCACATTAGGGGCACTTCAAAGTGGCCGGCGGCAAACCAGGCGCAGACCGCAAAGAACGCCACGGGCAGCAGAGCGATCGCCATGGCGAGCAACTGTCCGATGCCCACCATCAGGCGAAGACCCGTATTTTCCAACCCGTGGCCTGTCGCATCCTGGGGCTTAAACCAGCCTGGAAACAAGAGCGCCGCCGCCGATGGCAAAATCGCCGTGGCCAAATTGAACGCCGGCAGCAGGACTGCCAGTGAGCTCGTGGCAATCGTCAGGTAGGCGAGGCCGTACGGTGCCTTGCTGACAAAGCCCGAAACGAGAAAGGCCGCCACAGCCAGCGCGGCCCACTGCAGCACGGTGCCCACCGCCACCGCGCCGAGCAATTCTCCCAGGGCAATCTGCCATCCGGGAATCGGGTAGGTTTTCACCACATCGAGCGAGCCCATTGCCTGCCGCAATTGGGACGACGCCTGTTGCCCGATCATGATCAGGCTGATCAAGAGCGATGCGTAGCAAATGACGCAGATCGCGATAATCACGAAGAGGATCGGCCCGCTCGGTTTTCCGTGCACCTGGTCGCGCGCCATCCCGGCCGCCGCGAAAAGCACGACGAAGAGAAACGTCCAAAGGGTGAACGAGCGGCGTCCACCGAACTTAATGCACGCTTTCCACAGGAACGCCATCGGCGCGAACCCGGTCGCCCTCAGGCGCCACAACGCAATCCGCGCCTTGCTGCTCGATCTCGCGCGAAACTCCCCCTTGCGATGTGCCGCCAGGAAGGCCGCGCGTTTCTGCGCGGCTGCGATCGCTGCTTCTTCAAACGAGACGTCGGCGCGCAGCACCCACAGGAAGTGCAACACGAGGATCGCCAGCGCCGGACCGAGCGCGTGGAGAAAGGCCATCGCATCCCTCGCAAAGTAGGGCTGCACCACCCAGTGAAAGGGCTTTAGGACGTAGGCGAAGGGAGATTCGGTCGCCAACCGGACGATGTAGCCCGTGTAGTCGGGCAACTGCCTTGGGACTGCCGGAGAAGGGAGTTCCGGCAGCGATCCCGGGGCATAATAAAGGCCCGCGGCCACCGCGCCCACAACGAGCAAGGCACCGACGCGCCGTTTCCAATCCGCCATGCCGCGCTCTTTCAACCGCTGCAGCGCGAACGATGCGCCGATGCGGTGGAGATTCAGCGTGTTTAAGACGATCAGCCATCCCGCGAGACGAAACCACGCCTCGCTGCCCGCCCGAAAGCGCCCGGTGAGAAAAGTCATGATCACCGCCAGCACCGTGAGCGTGAGCTGCGACTTCAGCAGCTTATGCACGACAAGCCGCCGGCGCGTGATCGGGGCGGGAAACAGGAACGCGATCTCCGCTTCGGTGAATGCGATCGCCGCTCGCGAGGCTGGAACGATCCACGAAAAGAGAAACGTGGCTACAAGCAGCATCGCCGCGCCCACATAGGGCCACAGCGGATCCGGCACCATCTGCGGGCCGCGCATGAAGTTTCCAGCGAAGAGAAACTTGTAGAAATAGAAATAGAAGTAAGCCCCGCCGAGGATGGCTGCCGCGAGATACTTCGGCTGACGCAAGCGCGTGAAACGCACGCGCACGGAATTCACAAACGATCGCGTCAGCAGATAGCGGAGTGCCGCCGTCATTTCTTATCCGCGAGATCTTCGCCGACGAGGCGAATGAAGATTTCCTCCAGGCTCAGCTCGCGCCCATCCACCGCGTTCTGCTCGCGGATCTGGCCAAGCGTGCCGTGCGCGATCTTTTCCCCGCGCTTCAGGATTAGCACGTGCGAGCAGACCTCCTCGAGCAGGTGCAGCAGGTGCGAGCTGATGATGATGGCCACGCCCTGCTTGGCTTGCTGCACGATGATGTCTTTCGTCCGGCGGATCGCCAGCGGGTCGAGGCCGGTCAGCGGCTCGTCGAAGAACATGACTTGCGGCCGGTGCAAGAAGCCGCACGCCAGCGCGACCTTTTGCTTCATCCCGCGGGAAAGCTCCGTCGGGAGTTGGTCTGCCTTTTCCTCGAGGTCGAGCAGCTTCAGCAGCTCGGCACTGCGTTCCTCCACGTCCATCACTTGGTAAAGCCGGCCGGTGAAATGCAGGTGCTGACGGATCGTCAGATAATCAAAAAGGCGCGGCTCATCGGGAAAAAACGCCAGTTGCTGCTTCGCGGCGAGCGGATCAAACGCCATGTCCTTTTCCGCAATGATCACCGTCCCGCTTGTGGGAGGAATGATTCCCGCGAGACAGCGCAGCGCCGTCGTCTTCCCCGCGCCATTCGGCCCCACGAGCCCCATCACCTCGCCCGGGCGCACCGCAAAACTCAAATCCCGCACCGCCGCGAAGTCGCCGTATAGTTTCGTCAGGCCGTCGGTGGCGATCATGCGGAGAGGTCGTCGAGCGCTAGAACGCGCGAGGGAGTTTCAGTTGGAGCATTTACTTTGAGCCCTCGGTTTGCTGACGCGCTAGTCATCGAGAGTTCCCTGACTCCGTTGTTCTCGAAGAAATATCAAGTCCGCTTGGTCTTGAGGACGATTGGCCGCCTCTTTAGCGGCAAGAAGATCAGCTCCGCTCAAGCAGCGTGCATTCTGTCCCCTTTCGAGGGCCCGCCACACGCTGCGGGACTCTGCGACGTTAAAATCCGGCACTCCGGGGACGAGAAGGTGAAACTGCAATACGCCCCATCGCGTGTTGTGCGTCTGAACGAATCCTTCCCCGCGAGAACCCAGCGCCTCGATCGGGCACTCCAAGTCATCCTCGAGCGCCGCATTTAGGCGTTCAAAATTTTGCCAATCTCGTGGCGGGATGAACAGGTCCCAATCCAGTGAATACCTGGCCATCCCTCGCAGGCGCATCGCTTGACCACCGATGAGCAGATAGCGGATACCGGCCTCGTTTAACTTCTTGAAGAAATCATCCACGCGGATTTGCCGCCATCTTGCGGATCAGTTCTTCTTTCCACGCGTTCATCTCCGCGTGCGAGTTGAACTTCTTAGGGGGGAAATACGGAACCTTCGGACCAGGCGGCAACGGGATCACTTTAGGGTTCGCCGCCCAGAACCGGATTTTCGCGTCGTAATCGTCATTGGCGATTTTGCGCGGTGAGTTCACACAGACAGCATAATCTCCAGGCCCTTGCGGTAAAGGCGCATTCTGCGAAGACCTTCGCCGCAGTGACCGCGGAGCGAATGCGAAGCCCGCTCTTTCGAGGTCCAAAAGTGGGCGCTCGACCGTCCGGCGCCGAACACGCCTTTTGAACGACCGAGCGCCCGTTTGAAATGGCTTTTGCACTACGACTTGTCAGCGCGCCGTCTTGGGCGAAAGCGGAATCGTGCTGTCCATCATCTCCACGGTAATCGCGTCTGCTTAAAAGAACGCTTGTTCGAAAAGCCGGTCATGCTGATGGAGCTTCAAGCGACTGAAGAACCCCTAGGCGTAACCGTGCCTACTTCATTATAGCGATTGCCCAATTTTATTTTCCGAATTGTCGCGGGCTCCGCGCCGACAACTCCGCCCAGGCGACCTGGAACCGAGCGAAGAGATAGCCGAACTGGCTTCCACTCCACCATGAGGCAAATCGCCGCTCCTTGCCGCAAGCGTGCTTGCAAAAGCGGAGAGGACGGCTCGCGGAGCCATCTTACGAGAACGGTTTCTGCGCGAATACGCGGCAGAGTCTTTCGCGGTGCTACTAAACCAGTCCACCCAGCTTCCGTCCCACCCAATACAGCGAGAACAAACCCAGCAGGCTCACGCACCACCATGGATCGCACCACAGTCGGAAGCGCAACTCCTCCGGCTTGCGCTCCGGAAGCAGGCTGAGGTTCTTCACCACTTCCGAAAGGTCGCCCGTGGACTGGAACTTCCCACCCGTGAGGCCGGCGAGTTCGCGCAGGACGTCGAGCTTTGCGGGGAGTCCCTCTTTTTCCAACGTCGGGACGGTTACATCGATCGACGTCTTCATTCGTCGTCCGGCGCTTTCATTCGCGACTTCGAGCTCGTACTTGCCGCCTTCGCGCGGGATGAAGGTGCCGGTGTGCAAGCCCCACTCGTCGTCTTCGGGTAGCAACTCCAGCGTCTCCGTCGCGCCGGCGGGATTCTTCATCGTCACCGTCACCTTGCCGCTCTTCACCGGCGTGCCGAGCTTGTCCATCACCGTGGCGTTCAGCCGCACCTTGTCGCCTCGGCGGGGCTGCTCAGGGCTGTAGAAAAAGCGGATGCCTTCCTCCTGCGCCAGATGCCGTTGATGCGACATCCACCGCACTACCTGTCCCCAGAAACGATAGTGGTAGGTATCCTCCACGCCCTTGCGCCAGCGCCATGCCGAGTCGGTGCCCATGTAGAGCACCTTTCCATTTCCCGCCGCGCGCGTGACGAGCAGCGGGATGCGCCCGCTCGCGTTTCGCGCCGCTTCGTGCACCGCGAGAACCTCGGCGCCGCGCTTCGCTTTCACCACGGGCGCGTACCAATAGAAACCCGGCAACCCGCGCCACACCGCCTGGTTGGCGTTTGGATCCGTGGCGAGCATCGTCAGCCAGTGGTCGCGCCCGCGGAAGGTCAGTTCCAATCGCGCCTCCGCGCCGCTGGCGAAACCGGTCGCCTTCGAGTAGTCCGTCTCGACCGGCACGAGGTCGCCGAGCGGAGATTCGAGCAGTGTTTTCTGGCGGCCAAGCGGGCCCGGCAGGAAGACGAGTCCGCTCGCTTGCTGCTCGATCAGGCCCTTGATCAGCGCGGCCTGCTCATTCGAAAGCTGGCCGTTCCCGATGCCAACGTCGCCGAGGAAAATAACGTCGTAGCCTTGCAGATCCTCCTTCGTAGCGGGGAACGCGGAAAGGTATCCCGCGCCTTCACCCATCCCGATCTGCGGATGGAACAACACGGTGTTCACCTGCACGCCAGGATCGCGCATGAGCGCATTGCGCAGGTAGCGAAACTCCCAGCGCGGTTGCGAATCCGCCACCAGCACCTTGAGCGTCTCCTTGCGCACCGCGAGTGGGAAGACGCGCTCATTGTTATTTGTGAAGACCTCGTCCTTCTCGATCGGGATCTTCACGGTGAAGTCGCCCGCGCCTTCGGTTTGCGGGGTGAAGACGATCATCTCCTGCGTTTGCGCCATGGCCGGAAGCGTTACTGTTTTGCTTCCAGCTGCGCCGCCTGGACCGTTTACGGTCACGGTCGTTTTCACCTCACGGGGCAATCGATTTTGCATCGTCACCACGATGCTCAGCCGCTCATTGATCAGCGCGTAGCTCGGCGCGAGCACGCTCATCAACTCGACGTCGGGCAAATAGGTCTCGCTGCCCACCCCGACCGTGAAAATCGGGATCTCACGCCGGGCGAGCGCGGTCGCGGGCGAGATCGGATTCTCGCCGAGATTGCGATCGCCGTCGCTGAGCAGCAGCACCGCGCGGAGATCGGAATATTGCTTGAGCGCGCGATCGAGCGGCCCGGCCAGGTCCGTGCCCACCTGCGTCTCCGGATCGAGGTTCTTCACGTCCTCGGGCGGAAGAGCGAAGGCTTCGACCGACACCTGGTAACGTTTCTCGAGCGGCTCCCAGAATTTCTTCTCCAGCTCGCCCTTCACCCACTCGGCGCGCGAGGTCGTTTGCTGCTCACCCGTCACGACATCCTTCGTCTTCATGCTCCCGGAGCCATCCCACAGCACGAGGACGCGCGGCTGCTCGGTGTGTTTCGCCGTGACCACGCGTTCAGGACGCAGGAGC
The DNA here is from genome assembly GCA_966125105.1 of uncultured Prosthecobacter sp. Lineage (GTDB taxonomy): Bacteria > Verrucomicrobiota > Verrucomicrobiia > Chthoniobacterales > Chthoniobacteraceae > SXWH01. The sequence goes on along the minus strand of CBHXZU010000058.1, from coordinate 2,145 downwards.
GTCAGCGCGATCGCGAGGGCGATCAGCAACCGCAGCAGGTGCAGCGCGATGTGACCGCCATCCGAACCTTCGCGGCGAATGGAGCGGACAAAAAAACAGGCGCTGGCGATGAGGAATGCGCCGGAGACGCCGAGCACCCAAGGCGCGGTATTAAACTGCCAGCCTTCGATCATCGGCCACCTCCCACTTCCTGCGGTTCACGCGAGGAACTCGGGGCACTTGTTCCTGGCGTCGGCGCTTTCGGTTTCAATTTTGCCGGCGCCAGGCCTTTGCTCGTCGCGAGCAGCATTTCGAGGCACATGAAAACCATTGTGGCCACGATCATGGCGGGCCAGATTTCGCTCTGCAGCCGGTCGGCCTTCAGATCGAGCGCGCCGGTCATCACGGTGAGCTTCACGCCTTTCAGCAAACTCGAAAGCGCGTCCGGCTCCACCACGTCGGCGCCGTCCTCGGAATCCGGACGATTCAGAGCAATGAGCCGTCCGCCGTGCTTGAAGATGCCCGCGTGCCAGCGCGCATCGCGCCGCTCCTCCACGTCCACCGACGCCCAAAACTCGCCGTCAGCGGGCTGCCATTCCCCCGCCGTCGCAATTGCGGGCGGAGCGAGCCGGGCACCGCCGGTCGCGACCATGCGCTGCACCATCGGCAACAGGACAAAGCCTTCACCCAGCGTGCTCCATTCCTTCTCCGGCGAGGTCGCCACGGCGAACACCCTTCCGGCACCGATGCCCTGCTCGACGAGGAAGGGCTGTCCATCGGCGAAGACGCCGTGAATGTGCGCGGTATCGGTGCCGAGCCGCGGCACCTGGCGGCGATTCACTTCGAGCCGCGCGACCGGCAGCGATGCGCCGTTGTCCGTCTTTGCGAGTGGGCCATCTAACTCATCCCAAGTCGTGATGCGGAGTGGTTCTTTTGAATCTTCCGCCGCACCCCACGTAATTCCGAGCGGACCCGTCGATGCAGCGCCGCCCGGTGGCAACGCGAGCAGGACGCCGCCACTTTCGACAAAACCGCGGAGCTTTGCCGCGAGTTCCTCCGACGGCGCTGCGCCCTGCCAAATCACTAGGGCGACGTCCTTCCACTTAATGCGACCGCTTTCTGCGGGCGCCAGGACCTCTACGACGCGGTCCGTTCGCGCGCGATCCGGCGCGGCCGCGGCGGCAAGCGCTCGCGTCGCGGAAGTCTCGCTCACCACGGTCGCCTGCAATGGCGTTGGCGGGCGATAGACGTAAAAAGCAGTGTTGTCCGCCGGGCTGTCGTCCGCCGGGAGCTCGAGTCTTCCCCATCCGCCGCCTTCCGGCAGTTTCTGGATGTCGAATTTGTAGGTCTGCCGCTGCGCCGGCGCATTCAGCACCAAGTCCACCTGGCTCACCGCGCCGTCCCGCGTGAGGCGCAGTGGGAATGTTCCCGTTCCACTGGCCGACTTGTATTCCACGGTGACCGCGAGCGTGCCTTGCTCCGGGTTGTTCTTCGACGGTCGAAACTCCGCTCCTCGCAATGCCACCGAGAGGTTCGCGCCCGGTTTGGCGGATAGATCCAAAATGCGCACCCGCGTTTCCTGCGGCAGTCCTGCAAAGCGCGCGGCAATATCCGCCCACTCCTGCGATTCCGGACGCCAGTTCGTGGTCTGCAGATCACTCGCGAGCCAGATCTCCGCGCTGCCCGGCTTGTTTTTCACCAGGTACTCCAGCGCCGTCCGGAACATCGCGGGAATGTCGGCCGCTGACTCTGTTGGTCCGGCCATCTGCATCGTGGCCAGCGCGGGCGCGTCGCCGACTTCGAGCGGCTGCCGGAGAACGTTTTCAATCAGAACGAAACGGCTTCCCGTGTTGTTCTTCGCGGCTTGCGAAAGCAGTTCCACCGCGCGTCCGCGTCGCGTTGCTCCGTCTTCCGTGCCGCCCTTGGTTTCCATGCTCGCGGAGCGATCGAGCAGCATGACCACCACTTCCGGCGCACCGCCCGCGGTCGCTCCGAGCCAGCCGCCCACGACTGGACGCATCATCGCCCAGACCATAAAAAGGATCGCCAGCGCTCGGCACAAAAGGAGGAGGTATTGCCGCAACTTCGCGCGCCGGGTCGCCGCCTTGTTCGCCTTGAGCAGGAAGATCATCGCGGCCCACTGCACCGTGCGGTAGCGCAGCCGGT
>CBHXZU010000057.1:0-14161 GCA_966125105.1 uncultured Prosthecobacter sp. | reverse complement strand
GCGGTCCGCCGAACAGCGGCGGCGTTTACAAGTCGAGCGACGAGACTTTCTACGCGCCATTTGAGAGCGTCGGCCTGAAGCCTTACGGGAAGGGTTTCACGAAGGATGCGGACTACAAGGCGGACACGCTGGTGCACGAACTCACGCACCAGATGATGCATTTTTGGCTGCATTACCTCCCGAACTGGGTGGTGGAGGGCACGGCAGAGTATACCGAAAACCTGCCGCTGAATGCCGGACGCTTTCGGGTGGCCTCGGCGAAGACGGGGCTCAAAGACTACACCGACTTTCTCAAGAAGCGCGCGGTCGGCGGAATGCCGGAGCCTTACCCGATCGAGAAGCTCTTCAAGATCACGAATGAGCAGTGGGGACAGACGCTGGCCGAAGACCCCACGCTGTCGCGGCGCATGTATTTCACGTCCTACCTGCTCGTGTATTACTTCATGCACATGGATGGGAACGGGGATGGGCAACGGTTCATCCGGTTCTTCCGCATGGTGGATAAGGAGCGGAAAAGCGGGGAACGTCGGCGCCGCGATGCGGATGACGGCTTCCACGAGCGCGCGCTGCAAGTCCTGCTCGACGGGCGGACGGAAGAGGAGCTGATGAAGCAGATCCGCTCCGCCTACGCCCGGCTGGGGATTCGTCTCTAGCAGGCCGGGCTGTTCCTCCTTGCTCCATCAGGGGTGGCTGACAAATATCCGCGCCCCTTTGAGATGTCGCAGTTGCCAACCGAACGCATCATTCGCCCGAGCCGGGGGATGATTGGCCTCAATCTCGCGGAGCTTTGGCGCTTCCGTGAGCTCTTGTGGCTGCTTGCGTGGCGCGATGTGCTGGTGCGTTACAAGCAGACCTACCTCGGGGTCGCGTGGGCTGTCGTGCAGCCATTGCTCACCGTGGCGGTATTCACCGTGCTCTTCGGGCGCTGGGTGAAGATGGAGTCTTGGGGCGCGCCTTATCCGCTGCTGATTCTCGCGGCGCTGCTGCCATGGCAGTTTTTTGCGAATGCGCTCTCAGAAAGCAGCGCGTCGCTCGTTGCCTCGGCGCGGATCATTTCCAAGGTCTACTTCCCGAGGTTGATCATTCCCTTGAGCGCCGTGCTCGGCGGCATCGTGGATGCGCTGATCTCCTGCGTGATCCTCGTGATACTCATCCCGGTTTATGGCGCGGCATTTCGTCCGCAGCTCCTGCTGCTGCCGGCCTTTTTCATCACCGCGCTGCTGCCGGCCCTGGCAGCGGGCATTTGGTTCAGCGCGCTGAATGTGAAGTATCGCGACGTGCGCTACATCGTGCCGTTCATCACCCGCGTGGGGATGTACGTTACACCGGTGGGTTTCCTCTGGCAGACGATTGTGCCGGAGCGGTGGTGGCTGCTCTATCATCTGAACCCGCTCGTGGGCGCGATCGACGGCTTTCGCTGGACCGTTCTCGGCGATCGCTTCGCGCCGTGGTGGCCGGGCTTCTTATTGGGGATTGGACTTAGTGTCGTGCTGCTGATCACCGGGCTCTTCTATTTCCGCAAGGTGGAGAAATCCTTCGCGGATCTCGTGTAGCATGGGCAATCCGATCATCAGCATTTGCGGAATTGGCAAGCGCTTCATGCTCGGCGCAGACGCGGGCCACGACACGCTGCGGGATCATCTCGCGAGCGCGGCGCGGCGTCTCATGGGACGCGAGAAAAGCGAGAAAGCGGAGCGGGAGTTTTGGGCGGTGCGCGACGTGTCGTTCGACGTGATGCCCGGTGAAGTCGTGGGCATTGTCGGTCGCAACGGCGCGGGCAAATCGACGCTGCTGAAACTGCTCAGCCAGATCAGTGAGCCGACCGAAGGCGAGATCCGCGTGCGCGGGCGAATCGCGAGCCTGCTCGAAGTCGGCACGGGCTTTCACCCGGAGCTCACGGGACGGGAGAACATCTTCCTCAACGGCGCAATCCTCGGGATGTCGCGCGCGGAGATTCGCGCGCAGTTCGACGCCATTGTCGCTTTCTCCGAAATAGAGCAATTCCTCGACACGCCGGTGAAGCGCTACAGCTCCGGCATGTATGTGCGCCTCGCGTTCGCCGTCGCCGCGCATCTCGAACCGGAGATTCTCGTCGTCGATGAGGTGCTCGCCGTGGGTGACGCCGCGTTCCAGGCGAAGTGCCTCGCGAAAATGAATGATGTCGCCGGCAAGCACGGCCGCACCGTGCTATTCGTGAGCCACAACCTCGCCGCGGTGCAGACGCTGTGCGAGACGGGAGTGCTGCTGGAATCCGGCCGGGTAACGGAACGCGGACCGATTACCAAAGTGCTCGAGGCGTATCAGCGCTCGTTGCTCGCGAGTGGCGCGCCGCAGTCGGAGGAAGAGCGGGAAGTGCCACCGGCCGCAGCGCGCATCGTCGCTTGGCGGCTCGATCAATCCGGCACCGGGGAACTGCACTCCTGCTTCGCCCGTGAAACGGTAAAGTTTGTTTTCCGCGTGGGATCGAAAACCAGCGCGCCGGATGTGCACATCGGCTTTGTCCTTCACAATGCGCAGGGCGATCTCGTGCTTGCAGCGACGAGCCTGGATCAGCAGGCCTCGCACTTCGCGCTCACGGAAGGCACGCATGAACTCACCGTGGAGGTCCGCCTGCCACTGCGACCAGGCATTTATCATCTCGATGTAAGCCTCAACAGCCGCGCGCGGGGGCAACTGGATCGGGCGCAGCTTTCTCCCGCGCTTTCCATCCTTCCGCATGGTCCCACGCGCCTGCCGCAGAAATGGCAGGGCACGGTGAACGAGCCGGCGCGCTTCGACTTTCGACCATTATGATCAAGCGCCTCTTATCCGAGGATTTCCGGGAGCGCCATCGCCCGCGGTGGCTGGCTCTGAAGAGGTTCTTCAATCGGCCGCCGACGCCGAAGAATGCGGATGGCTCGGTAAATATTCACCTTGGTTGCGGACGCGTGAATCATCCGGCGTTCATCAACGTGGATGTCGCCCCGCTTCCGCACATTCATCATATTCATCGCGTGGAGGAGTTGCCGATGTTCGCGGACAAAACGGCCGACCTGATCTATGTCTGCCACTGTCTCGAGCACGTGAGCTTTCTCGATATGGACCGCGTGCTCCGCGAGTGGCGGCGTGTGCTCAAGCCCGGCGGAATCCTTCGCATTTCGGTGCCGGACTTCGACTGCATCCTCGCGATGTATGAAGCATTTCAGCACGACATCGCTGCAATCGAGAAGACGCTGATGGGCGGGCAGAATTACCCTGCCAATTTCCACAAGGCGATTTTCAACGCCGCGCATCTGACGCGGCTGCTGGAGAGCGCTGGATTCGTGAATGTTCGGCCATGGATGCCAGGCACGAGCGATCTGACGACGTTCGATGACTGGTCGGGACGAAACGTGAAGATCCAGGATCGCAGCTTTCCAGTGAGCCTGAATATCGAGGCGGAACGGCCGAAGTCGTAATGCGCTGTCCTTCGCTGGATGAATTGCCCCCGCCGCCTGCCGGTCGATCGGGTTGGCCATGGGCGGAAGAAGCGCCGCGATTCGAAGACGGTGCTGCTCCGAAGATCAGCGTCGTCACGCCGAGCTACATGCAGGCAGCCTTTCTCGAGGAGACGATCCGCTCGGTGCTGCTGCAGGGTTATCCGAATCTCGAATACTTCGTCCTCGATGGCGGGAGCACGGATGGAACCGTGGAGATTATTCGCAAGTATGAGCCATGGCTCGCCGGTTGGCGTTCAGAGCGCGACCGCGGCCAATCCGCTGCCGTAAACGAAGGTTGGGCGAAAGCGACGGGCGAACTCGTCGCGTGGATTAACAGTGATGACTGGTATCAGTTGGGCGCGCTGGCTGCAATCGCCAGGGCCGCACAGGCAAATTCAACCGCGACATGGTTTGCCGGGCATGTCGACGACCACACGGTGGACGGCGCATTCATCAAGCGGCACCCAGCGCGGCACATGCCGCTCGACGAATTGCTGGGAAAGCATCGCTTCGGGTTTCATCAACCCGGGATGTTTTGGAGGGCGAGCCACCTCCGTGGAGTTGGCGCGCTCGATGAGTCGCTGCACAATAGCTTTGATTGCGAACTGTGGGCGCGGAGTGTTTCCGCAGGGCACAGACTCGAAACGCTCGATGTGCCCGCAGCGTGTTTTCGCCGCCATCGGCAAAGCAAAACGGGAGGGAACGCGACGCGGATGCTTGCCGAGGATCGCATCGTATTTGCGCGCTATGCGGGACGCCTCGACGCCGCCGGACGCGAGCGGGCGGAGAATTGGCTGCGTGATTACGAGGCGGATCGGCTTCTCACTTCGGTTTACCAATTGCTGAGCACTGGCGGGCGTGCTGAGGCCTTGCGGCAGTTGCTGCGGCACATACATCTTTTGCCGCGTCTTCAGCCGCCGAAACTTTTCTTCGGCGCGCTACTGCGCATTCTCACGGGGCGTGGTCCTGCGCCTTGGTTCCTGGAGAAGGCGCGATGAAAACGTGCATCATCTGCAACGAGTATCCTCCTGCGCCACATGGGGGCATCGGATCGATGTCGCGCGACTTGGCAGAAGGCCTGGCACGAATGGGGCACGACATCACCGTCCTGGGCGTTGCAATACGGCTGACGAATACGCAACTGACCGACGAAATGCAAAATGTGGTCCGTGTCGTGCGCGTGCCCCGCGCGCCAATTTGGTGGCCGTCGCCGTTTCGGGATCGCTGGCACCGGTGGCGCTTGCGGCGGGAATTGCGCCGCTTGCATAGCGTCGGGGCGTTCCAATTGATTGAGTCGCCGGATTATCAAGGATGGCTGCGTGGCGGTGATTTGAAGGGCGTCCCAGTGCTGACCAGGATCCACGGCGCAAACTTCTTCTTCGACACAGAACTCGAGCGCGTGCCGAATCTCCGTGAACACGCGTTTGAATACGCTGCGGTGCGAAATGCGCATGCACTGGCGGCGCCTTCCCGATTCGCGGCGCGCCGGCACCTCGAATTGGCCGGCATTCCCGAGCGTCACTGTGAAGTGATACCAAATCCGGTTGATGCCGGCTTTTTCTGCCCCGACCCAGCCGTCGAGAGCGAGCGCGGACTCATTCTCTACGTGAATTCGCTAAACCCCAAGAAGGGCATCGAAGAACTAATTGATGCTGCAAACACCCTGTTGCGGAGGCGCAGTGATGCAAAGCTGGCCGTAGTCGGGGGAGATAACATGCGCGCGATGAAGGGAAGATACTTGGAACAGCTTCGCGAGCGCGTGTGCCCGGAGCTTCGGGCGCGGGTGGAGTTTGCGGGACGCCTGCCGCGTGAGCAGGTGCGCGATTGGATGCGTCGCGCCAGCGTGTGCGTTTTCCCTTCGCACATGGAAACATTCGGCATCGCGCCCGCTGAAGCCATGGCAGTTGCGCGGCCGGTAATCTATTCCCGCGTCGGGCCAGGACCGGAACTCGTCACGGACGAGGTCAATGGATTGCTCTGCGACCCATACGATTCCGCGGACATCGCGGCGAAAATTGAGCGTGTCTTGGATGATCCGGAGTTGGGAGCGCGTCTAGGCGCTGCCGGTCGCGAGAAGATCCTCGGCTTCTGCGATACGAAGCACTGGCTCGCGCTCAACGCGGAATTCCACGCCCGCTGCATCGCCGTCGGTCCGGTTAGATTGCAGTGAACTCAAACGAGATCGCCTCGCCGTTCGCGATCGTGAGCTGGTTCATCAGGGAGATGTTTCCGACGCGATGAATACTCGATAGGGCGCGGGTCCATCCGCCGTGTCCGAAGGCGAGCACCCGCGCATGCGACAGGTTCTTTCGGACGAACGCCTTCGCTCGTTCTCCAAGATTGGTCACGGCTTCGCCAAAGGTGAGCGTCTCCGGCGCGTCGAGCCAGGCTTTGCCGACTTTCGCGAGCATCTCGCCCCGGAGTCGGCCCTCGAACTCACCGAAGTCGATCTCATTGAGCAGCGGCTCCGCGATTGCGTTGCTGTAGCCAAACAGCTCGGCAGTTTCACGAGTGCGATCGAGTGCACTGCAATAGACGGCGTCGAAGGGTCCTGCTGCGCGCACCTGCTCGATTTGCTTCGCCAGGCGAGCGTGGGCGTGATCGCCGAGGGGGAGGATTGGAATGTTCTGCCCACCCTGCAGCCGATCCTCGGCGTTCCATGCGGTGGGGAGGTGGCGAACGATCACCAGCTTCATGCCTTCGTGCTGAAGAAGGTCTCGTAGCGCAGGGTCTGTCGCTGCGTTTCGAGAACGAGGAGGTCGCGGGGGTTCACATTGCCCACGTTCACATTCGCGCCCACGAGATTGATGAAGTACATCTGTGTCTTGTGCGTCGGCGCTTCAAAGATCGTGCGCTTCGGATCGACGGAATGGAGAATGTCGGAGAGTAGTCCCTCGCGGATCTCTCCGGACTCGCGGTAAAGGCCGGCGGTGGCGGAGTCCCGGCCTTCGGTGATCACATAATGGGCCCCGGCTTCGAGGGACGCCTGCAACTCTTCGATCCACTGAGACGGTGGCATGACCTTCGTCGCATCCTTGCAGCCGACCTCTGCGACCACATTAAACTCCCCTGCGAGCGAGCGGATCAATTTCACGCGCTCTTTTAGCGACATCTCGATCGTGCCGTTGGATATCTCGATCCAATCCACTTTAAACTCGCGCAAGTATTGCAGGTATTCGCGCGTCTTTTTCTGCTGGTGGAACTTCTCGAACAACGTGCCGCCGAAGTAGGGAACGACGTTGAACTCACGATACAGCACGACTTTTTCTGCGAGGCGCGGCGTAACGTAGGCCGATCCGATTCCAAACTTCGCGATGTCGAGGTAATCCGCGTATTCTGTGAGCAATTCGCGCAATCCCGCGAGCGTGAGTCCGAGGTCGGTAATGGCCGTAAGCCCGTGTTTGCGTGGCTTGCGGGTGCGACGTGGAAGGGTGAGCGGGTTCTTCGAGGTCATCGATCAGCTGCGGACTTTCCCGGGCGTTTTACGAGCTTGCGCAGGAATCGGCCACCCCATTCGCGAACTGTCCGGCCGAAGTGCGCGTAGCCGGGCGCGGGATCGTCGGCAGCATAGTGCGCCTCGACTACCCGTTCGTATCCCGCGGCGAGGTGGGCAAGCGGCTTGGCATCGCGGTGCTGGAGCGATCGCTCGAGATCATGGGTGAGCGAAATCCAAAGCCAATGTTGCTCCGGAAGGCCGATTTGCGCGGGGACCGGGTAACCGAGGGTCTCGCAAAACATGGCCCATGGCAGATCCGCGCCGAGTTCGATGGGGAGCCCAATCCAAGACCAACTCCGTGGATTGACTTCCATCAGTTTATACCGGTCGTCGCGGGCGTCGTATTTGAATTCGACCTGCGAGATCCCGTGAAAGCCGAGCGCGGCGAGGAGTCGCTGTCCCAGTTCGGCGACTTTCGAAACAGGACGGTTTTCCCCGACTCGACATATTCCGAAGCCGGGTGGCATCTGCCGCAGTTTCCGTCCGGTGAAGGCGGCAACGAGTTCGCCCTGCGCATTCATCGTCGAGCCGAGCGTGTAGAGTTGGTCGTCACCTCCAGGAATGATTTCCTGGACGACAAACGGCACATTCAATTGCTCGGCTTCTGCCACCCGCGCTGCGGCTTCTTCGGGCGTTTGCAGCTTCATCCTTCGAAATCGCGAAAGCGCATGACCATTCAGGGGAACGCGAGCTTTCAGGAAGAGCGGTGGGATTGCCTTCCTGGAGGCGAGGTCGGCCACGAGACGGGCGTGGTCGCCATTGGAGTAGGTTCGCGGGTATGGCACGCCGATTTGCTCGGCCACGCGATACTGCGCTAGTTTGTCGAGCGATGCTTCGACTGCCGAACGATCCGGAAGGCCAAGGTGGAAGAATTGGCTGAGATGCGCTCGATGAGTGGAGAACAGTTTCACCAGGCGATCGCTCGTCGGGAATGTAACCACGCGCCGGCCTGCTGCCTGTTGGCGTTGGCCTAGGGCGGTCATCACGCGGAGAAAGCCCGCTTCGTCGGTGACAGGATCGGGATAAACGACGCGTTCCGCCGCGTAGCGGGATTCGAAAGTGATACTCTCGCTTTCCTCTCCGAGCGAAATTACCCTGATGCCGCGGCGCCCGAGCGATCGCGTGACGGCGAGCGCGTTGTAGGATTCGGCGCAAAAGACGGCGGCGGCGCAGTTTGAAAAGGCGTCCGGCATGAAGGCGCGGGAGTGCTAACTGCTCACCGGCATTCTCCCAATAGGAAAATCTGTTCTGCACGAGAGCAGGGTTTACGGTGTCGCCTCATGCTGAAGGCGGTGCTGCATTACATCGGAACGCGGCTGGCGCGGCCAGTTTATGGCGGTGCCGGTTCGATCCTGGCGCTGCACCGCGTGGTGCCGGAGACTCAGCGAAGCCGGCTTTCGGTAAACCGGGCGCTCGAGATTACACCGGAGGATCTTGAGAAGATCATCAAGCTGTTGAAGCGCAAGGGCTACGACTTTGTCGCGATGGATGATGTGCTCAAGCGGCTCCAATCCAGGGATGGGCGAAGGTTCATCGCGTTCACTTTGGATGACGGATATCGCGATAACGCGGAGCATGCGCTTCCAGTGTTTGAGCGTCATAACGTGCCCTTCACCGTGTACGTCACGAAGGCATTCTCGGAGCACCGGGACTGTCTTTGGTGGTTCAGCCTTGAGAAGGCGTTGGTGAAAAGGGATCGCCTGGAGTTTGCGGATCGCGGCGAAAAGCAGGCCTTTGATCTGACGGACGACAAATCGCGACTCGTGGTATTTGAAAGCCTGGCTCGCGGTATTCGGTCGCTGGGCAGGAGCGAGCGGGACGAATTCCTCTGCGCGCTCTTTGATGGGGTGAATGTGGATCCTCTGCGTGCCACGCGGGAACTGATCCTCAACGAGGACGAATTGCGCCGACTGGCGCAGCATCGCCTGGTCACGATCGGAGCGCACACGGTTCATCACCTTACTTCAAACGTGCTCGACGAGGCGGAGCTCCGCGCAGAGTTCCGCGAGAGCACGGAGTGGGCGCAGCAACTGTGCGGACGGGAGGTCCGTCATCTGGCGTATCCTTTTGGGGGACGAAATGCAGTTGGCGCGCGGGAGTTCCGCGTTGCGCGGGAATGCGGGTTCGCAACGGCGGTGACGACGCGCTTTGCGAATGTCTTTCGCCCGCATGCGCAGAATCCATGGTCGCTGCCGCGTTTGGAGATCAGCGGGAATTATCGCGCGGAGGTTTTCACGGAACGCTCGGTGAGTGGGTTGTTGCCGGCGATTCGAAATCGCTGGCGGCGCGTGATCACGGAGTAAGCTGGAGCGTCTTGGGCGGTGGCGCGCTGCGGGCATGCGCACGGTACAGGAAAAACCCAGGGCTTTTGGCCCTGGGTTCTCGTGAAATGAGCTATCCTTCTTCCGCGTTCGTTAGGCGGGGACGGCGGCTTGCTCGTCGGTCTTGCGGACTTCGGACTTGAGGTCCTTGCCACCGCGGCCGGACCACCAAAGGACGATGGGCGCGGCGACGAACACCGAGGAGTAGGTGCCGACGATCAAACCGATGAACATCGTGATCGCGAAGTCGTTCAACACGGGGCCGCCGACGAAATAGAGAATCAACGTGGTGAGGATGGTCACACCGCCGGTGAGGATCGTTCGGCTGAGCGTTTCGTTGACGCTGAGGTTCATCAGCTGTGCCGTGGTTCCCGGGCGACCGCTCTTGATGTTTTCGCGGATCCTGTCGAACACGACGATCGTGTCGTTCACCGAGTAACCGGCGATCGTGAGGATCGCCCCGACGATCACGAGGGAAAGCTCGCGGCCCATGAGCGAGAAGACGCCGATGGTGATGACGACGTCGTGAATCAGCGCGACGAGCGCGCCGATCGCAAAGGCCATCTCGAATCGGACAGTGACGTAGATCAGGATGCCGAGCATGCCGAGCCCGAGAGCGATCAGGGAGTCCGTGGCCAGCTGAGCTCCCACGACTGCGCCGACGGTTTCTCGATTCACTTCCTTCAGTTTCGCATCGGGGAACTTCGCCACGAGGTGAGGGCTGATTTTCCCTGCGGATTCTGCGCGGTCGCGGACGACCAGGAACTCACCTTGCGCCGATTGCTCAGTCTGCACGACGGCTTCGGCGAAATCGATTTCCTTCAGCGCGTCGCGGACCTTGTCCAGGGATGGCTTCTGGCCTTCGGCAAGGAGCACGAGGCGGTCGCCGCCCTTGAAGTCGACGCCGAAGTTCTTTTCACCGCGGATGGCGAAGATCGCGGCGGAACCGAAGATGATGATCAGCGAAGCCGCGAGCGCCATGCGGCGTTTGCCCATGAAGTCGAAATTCGTCGGCGGAATGAGGTTCGCCATCGTGATCTTCTTCACCCAGCCCTTGTGCAGGCCCCAGGCGAAGAGATTGCGCGTGACGATCAGCGCGCTGAACATCGAAGCGATAATGCCGATGACGAGCGACACCGCGAAGCCCTTCACCGGACCGGTCGCCATATAGAAGAGCAGGCCTGCCGTAATGAGCGTCGTGAGATTGGAGTCAAAAATCGCCGAGAATGCCTTGTCGTAAGCCGCTTTGAGCGCCGGCCCGAGGGTTTTCCCAGCGGCCTGTTCTTCACGCAGGCGCTCGTAGATGAGCACGTTGGCGTCGATTGCCATGCCGAGCGTGAGCAGGATGCCCGCAATACCCGGAAGCGTCAGCACCGCGCCAAACATGCCCATCGCGCCGAAGAGCAGCGCCGCAAACACGAACAGCGCGATGTTGGCGATCAAACCGGCGAAGCGGTAGTAGAGGAAGGTGATGATCAGCGTGAGGATCGCGCCGATGTAGCCGGCGATCAGGCCGCTGCGGATGGCGTCTTCACCGAGGCTCGCGGAGGTGCCGCGCTCTTCCTCGATCTGCACTTCGTTTTCGAGGGGGTTCAGCAGGGCGCTGGCGATGTTGCGCGCTTCCTGTTCCTCGAAGTCGCCGGTGATTTGGGCGCTGCCACCGTGAATGCCGCCTGCCGCCATGGCTTCGGGAGAAAGACCCGCAGCCTGGATCACGACGTGGTCCATCAGGATGGCGAACCGCTCGCGCTGATTTTGGTTTGCAGCCATGCGCGCGGTGACGTCTCCGAACTGCTTTTGACCTTCGCTGTTGAAGGCGAGGTGGATTTCCCATCCACCCATCTGGCCCATCATCACACCGGCATTGGTGACCTTGTCACCGGTGATTTCCACCTTCTTGCCGACGATGAGCTTGCTCGTGATTTCCTCGCTCTTCTTGCCCTTGCCGCGTTCGCGACGGGTGTAATTCACGATTTCGTACGCCGGATCCAGAATCGCCGTTCCGGCCTCGATGGCGGGAAGCAGTCGGTCCGAGTCAGGATGCACCATGCGGAACTCGAGCTTCGCGACTTTCTTCAGCGCTTCGCGGTAGCCCTCCACGCTCGTGGGATCGACGCCAGGGAGCTGCACGAGAATGCGGTCCGGCGGCTGCGGGGCGATGACCGGCTCGCTGGTTCCGAGGCTGTCCACGCGCTTGCGGATGACTTCCACCGCGCGGCCGACCGCGTCGGAGGAAAGTTCACGGGTATTGCCCTTGTCGTCCTTGCCCGGAATCAGCCGGATCAGGAATGAGGTGCCGCCGGCGAGGTCGATGCCTTTCTTAATCTTGCCGTGTTTCTCGATGACGGGCTTGCCCCTCTCATCCACCACGACGTTTCCTTTGTCATCCTTCTTGGGAACGTCAAAGGGCGGAACAACCGAGGCGATGGCGACACCGGTGACGAGCACGGTGAGGATCGCGCCGATCCAGCGTTTGCGGCCCTCATCGTCGGTGGCGAAATACCATGCGAAGAGGATGAGGATGACGAGGCCTAGCGTGAAAATGAGGGCGGGCGACATATGCTGAACAGGCGAAGCTTACTAAACAGGCGAGCTTAAGCGGCTTTATCCACGTCTTTTGTAAGGACGGTGGCGACGGACGACTTGTCCACCGTGAGTTTGCAATTATCGTCCACCTTGAGGATGAGCGTTGGGCCGTCTTTTACGTTGGCCACCGTGCCGTGCACGCCGCCAATGGTGACGACGCGATCACCGGTCTTGAGGCCCGCAATGCGAGCCTGGAGTTCTTTTTGGCGCTTTTGCTGGGGCCGGATCATGAGGACCCACATGATGACCATGATGGCGCCAAACCAAATGAACGTGGAGGTCGGATCTTGCGGAGCTGGCCCGGGTGCTGGCGTGCCTTGGGCTAGGTAAATTTCAAATGGCATGGCTTATGGAAAAGGGCGCGTAGGGTATGTGCCGAAGGCAGTTTGTCCACGACGTTTTCGGTTGCCAAGGCTGGCGGGAAGGGCAACGACTTCGCCCGAAGTTCGCGAATGCGCATGCGAAGCAGAGTGGGAGAGCGCAGAACCCCAGCTTGGAAGCGGGCGAGAGTGCGGCGTGACGTGGTCCAGCGCTGTTGTGTCGCCGCCGGGGCTCTCGGTGGCTTTGCGATTAACCTAGGCGGCGCTCACTCTTTCTTTGCTTTGCCCCAGGTTGGTATGTCGTTGGGCCTTCGGCCCGCCGCGGCAAAAGTTTGCAGACTACAGCAGCGTGCCCTTGAGAATCGCCATGGCAGCGAGGAAGTAGATGATGAGGCCGGTCACGTCGACGAGGGTGGCGACGAAAGGCGCGGAGGAGGTGGCGGGGTCGAGGCCGAAGCGCTTGAGAATGAGGGGAAGCATCGAGCCGGCAATCGTGCCCCATAGCACGACGCCCATGACGGCGACGCCGAAAGTCAGTCCGACCCACACGTAGTATTCACCATAAGGATTGGCGCCCCACAGTCCTTCGACCTGCTGCACGCCGATCACGCGGATGAAACCGATCACGGCAAGGATGCCGCCCAGCAGCAGGCCGGAGAGGATTTCTTTGCGCATCACGCGCCACCAGTCGGTGAGCTTTACCTCACCCAGCGACATGGCGCGGATGATCAGCGTGCTGGCTTGAGAGCCCGCGTTGCCGCCCGCGGAAATGATGAGCGGCATGAAGATGGTGAGGACCACCGCCTTCTCCAGGTTCGCCTGGAACTTTCCGATCACCGTGGCGGTGAGCATTCCGCCGAGGAAGAGGACGATGAGCCACACCACGCGCTTGCGCACAAGTTCCCAGATGGGCGCATCCATGTAGGGTTCTTCGAGCGCCTCGGTGCCGCCCAGCTTTTGAATGTCTTCCGTGGTCTCGGCCTCCTGCACGTCGAGCATGTCGTCGACGGTGACGATACCGAGAAGCCGACCGCTGCTGTCGGTGACGGGAAGCGTATTGCGATCGTATTTCTTAAACGTCTCGATTGCCGTTTCCGCCGGGTCAGAGGCCTTCAGCGACACGTAGCTCGCGTCGTGAATGTCCCGAACCAGGGTGTCGACCGGCTGGATGAGGAACTCGCGAATGCGAACGTCGTCAATGAGATGCCCCCGTTCGTCCGTGACATAAATCACGTTGAGCGTCTCCGAATCCCGGCCGTTTTGCCGAACGTGATCGAGCACACGCTGGATCGTCCAATCATCGCGCACGGAGACAAAATCCGGCGTCATCAGTCGGCCCACGCTGCCTTCCGGGTAATTGAGGAGTTGCTGCGCGACCTTGCGCTCGTCCGGGGTGAGCAGCGTAAGCAGTTGCGCGACCGCGGTGCCCGGCAGTTCCTCGAGCAGCGCGGTGCGATCGTCCGGCGACATCTCATTCAACACCGCCGCCGCCTGCTCGCTGCTCATTGCCTTCAGCAGGTCCTGCTGCGCTTCCGGCTCCAGGTATTCGAAAACGTCGGCGGCCAGGCTGTGGGGCAGGATGCGGAAGACCACCGCCCGTTCTTCCGCGGGAAGTTCCGCGATCAGCTCAGCAGCATCGACGGCAGGAAACTCGGCAAATGTCTCGCGCAGCCCCGCAAAATTGCGGTGCGCGATCATTTCCTTGATTTCAGGGCCGAGAAGGGAGCCGAGCATGCACGGAACGGGAGTGCCGAACGGATTTCGCGGAGGCAATGACGAAGTGCCGAAGGAATGGAACGATTGCGTAAAGGCGGCGCTCTAGCGGATTACTCTTGGACCACTCTGAGAGCCCCGGACGACCGGCAGATCACCCTGGACGACCGGCAGATCACCCTGGACGACCGGCGGATCACCCTGGATGACCGGCAGATCACCCTGGATGACCGGCAGATCACCCTGGACGACTCGCAGATCACCCTG
>CBHXZU010000056.1:0-14240 GCA_966125105.1 uncultured Prosthecobacter sp. | reverse complement strand
TGGACATCGAGGCAAGGAATGACGCGCTTGGTAAACATGAATGAAGCGGGCGTCTGTAAACCTGATCCCGCGAGCGCAAAAGGGAAAAGCTTCCCGCGCCCCGCATCGCGACGCCTCGCATCGCGACGCCCGCATTCGCTCGCAACGATTTGCACGCGTGACGGCTCTGCCATCTAACGCCTTTGTCCTTTTGGGAGAGGGAAAGCTGTGATTGATTGCTCCACCCATGAGCGCGCATCCGAATCCGGAACACCCCGCCCGCGAGGTGATCGCTCCCCCCCACGTCTCCCTGAAGAAGGAAGTGGGACGGGCATCTGGCCCCCAACCGCTCGAGTATGGCGAAGTTCGCCTGTGGCTCGTGGCAAAGTCTCCCCAACAGCTTTTCGCCTATTGGGAGTTTCGGCCCGATGAACACCCGGAGGCAAAAGTCGGCGACGGTCCTTTGCGCTTTTTCCTGCGGATCATTTGCGAACCCACGAAGCAAGTGGAAGCCACCCTCGAGATTGAACCGCATTGCGGCAAGTGCACTGCCGCAGTCGCCGCACCCGAGGCTCAATACCGCGCCGAGATCGGATTTTTCAACGAGCAGGGAGTCTGGTGTTTTCTCGCGCGTTCCGGACTGACGCGAACGCCTCCGACAGACGGCACGCCAATCGCGGCTCCGCGGCGCGACCCGCTCAAGCCCAGCGCCTGCATGGAACAGGAATGGAGCCCCGCGCAGGAGTCGCGTCTCAACCATCTCCTCGCCGAAGACGTCGCGGAGAAAGCCCGCCCACTGCGTTCACGAAAACGCCGCCGGAATTAGATTCGGGACCGGCGGTTTACCTTTTGCGAATCGGGCCGATCGACCCGGATCTTTTATTGCGCGCAACCGGAATTCCCGAGCGTCATGGATTGCCAGGCGGGAAGGTGCACGAGCAAAACCTGTTAACTTTCGAGGATCGACGCTTTCCGACGACTACGCACTACCGGCTGATCCGTCACCACCACCGTCGTCCCGGGAGAAATGACGTCGTAGAGTTTTGAAGCAAACGCAGGGTTAAAACTAAACCGCTCTGCGAGGTCCTCCGCATCCACGCGCCGTCCCTGGCTTGTCACACACATCCAGCGTTTCCCCTCTTTCCCCGGCACGAAGCGACTCGCTTTGCCCGTGCCACCTTCGAGCATGGTAAAGACGTGGTTCCCGAGCGAGCCGCGGGAGGCAACCGCTGCGCGCCCGATCGGCTGGCCATTGCGGTAAACATACATCGCGCGATCGGTGCTGCTGATCACGATCGTAATGGGGCCGCTGTCGCTCCGCTCGGGGCGCCAATCAAACTCATCCCAACCGAGCGGCCGCAGCATCTCCTCCGAGAAATCCTTCGGGGCCAGCATCATTCCAGGATCCGATGCGAGGTGCGGCACCGGCACCTTGCCATCGCCCACGATCACCGTCCCGCCTTTCGCCGTCGCCGTAAACAGAAGCTGCGAAAAGTCGAACGGCAACCGGATGCAGCCATGACTCGCGGGATAGCCGGGCAGTTGGCCGGAATGCATGGCGATTCCCGTCCAGGTGAGCCGCTGCATGTTGGGCATCGGCGCGTTGTCGTATTTCTTCGAGTAATGATCCTGCTTCTTCTCGAGGATCGTGAAGACGCCTCCCGGCGTGGCGTTGCCCTTCGACCCCGTGCTCACCGACGAGCGTCCGATCAGGATCCCGTTCCGATAAACGTGCATCGTTTGTTCGGGCACGCTCACGAGAATCATCAGGGGGCCGTTGGGGGAAACTTGCGGCTTCCACCAGTATTCGCCCGGTTTCAGCGGACCGGAAGGCTTGCCGGTGGGAGAACCTTTCGTGTGAAAGGCAGGCTTCTCCATCGCCGGCGCGGCCGTGAGGAGAGCAGCAGAGAGAGCGAGAGCCGCGAAGAATTTCATGCTGGAATGCGAAGTGGCGCGAATGGCAGCAGAGTCCGTCCGGTGGCGGAATAAGACCTTGGTCCCACGCGCGCGACGACTTTCACGAGGACGCGGAGCGCCCCGTTTACACCAGGGCAAGGGGGAGGTGGGGTGGCCAACGGGACTCGAACCCGCAACAGCCAGAACCACAATCTGGAGCTCTACCATTGAGCTATGGCCACCGTTTTGGGCCTGCCAGAGGTAGCAAAAAAATCCCGCCTGCCAAGGGGAAGTTTCAAAGAGACCGCCAGACGGGGTTCCGCGCAGCCCGACACGGCCGTGATTCCTGCCTCCAGCGTTTGCTTGGAAAAGCGCGGCAGACCATCAATATGCGCGCGTCGCGCTGCGACTTATGCCCAACCGCCCAATCGCCTTCGCGTTAATTGGCCCGCTCTCGTTTGCCGCGGTCACGTGGCTGGCTCCGCTCGCCGGGACGTGCGCAGCGCAGGAGGATGCCGAGGCTCCTGTGCCCGTCCCGCGCAAAAAAGATGGCGTGCAGATAACCTTCCTGCCGCCTCCGATGCAGGGCGTGATCAGCCTCGGCATTTACGACAACGCCGGGAAACTCGCGCGCGTGCTGCATCGAGAAGCTACCGAGAAGGCTTTCGTGATCGGCTTGAACGGCCTGATCACCAAGTGGGACGGCAAGGACGACAAAGGTGCCGCGCTTCCGCCGGGGAAATACTCGGCGCGCGGATGGACCACCGGCGACCTCGGAATCGAAGGCGTCGCCTTCCACGGCAACGATTGGGTAAAGGAAGACGGGCCGCGTTTCATGGAAGCGCTGCGCTTTCAACGCGGAGACGGCCCCGGCGTGAATGGTTTTGCCGCCGCAGGGAAATGGCAGGTCGTGTTGCGGTCGACGGACGGGCAGGAGCACGTGGTTCCAGTCAGTGCCGAAGAACCGGCTCTGCCGGCTGAGAACACAGCCGACCGGCAGCTTCCCGCCACCATTTCGGAGGGTCAAAAGGTGCTCAAGTGGACGATCGGTTTCGGCGGAAATCTTTGGTGCATCACCGAAACGGCGACCGGCCGCGAAGTGCAGTGCTACTCGCAAGAGGGGGAGTTCCTGCGCCGCCTTGCTTACCAACAAGGCGAACCCCTGCCCTTCGATCTCGCCGCCTCCACGGCCGAAGAGCGCATCCTCCTTTTGGAAAAAAACGAAGCGCAGCAGCGCTTCCGCATGCTCGGCCAACCCGAGGTGAAGGGGGAGGCATCCACCTGGAAGACAATCGAACAGAAGCGCATCGTGAATAGCGACACGTTCGCTGCGGTCGCGAAAGACCTCGGGCGCTCGGAGCCGCCGAAACCCGAGGCGCTCGTGAAGTTGACCTCAAAGCTGAATCCCCTGCTTCAAAACGCGCGCGCGGACGTGCAGGTGCAAGTCGTCGCGGCCCCAGACGGCGCCATGCTGTGCACCGCCGACGGCCTCCCCCTTGTTCAGCTCACGGACGCGAAGGGCCTGAAGTGGTGCGCCCTCGTCCCGGAGGCCAAATCGCTCACGCTTTTCCAGAGCGACGGCGCCGTGGTGGAGGAGTTCAAAATCGCCAAGCCCGACAATCTTATGTCGTTTGACGCAGGTGATTACACTTTGAAAAAGTAAGCCTGCGCGCCATTAACCAGTTTCACCCATGAGCATCGATCTCCGCCGCTTTGTCACTGCCGCCGAAAAAGTCGACGTCGTCTCCCCTTGGACCCTCGAGGAATGGCTGTGCCGCGGCGATGTGGTGAATAACAAAGAGCTACTGCTCGTGCGGGCCAACATGGAGGCGCGCCGCTGCCACCCGTTTCACATGCACCCCACCCGGGAGGAATTGATCTACATCATCTCTGGCCGCGCCGAACAGTGGGTCGGCCAGACGCATCGGATCCTCGGACCTGGCGAGATGGCCTTCATTCCGAAAGGAGAGGTGCACGGCACCTACAATCCCTTCAACGAGCGTCTCGTCTTTCTCGCCATTCTGTCGCCATCGAACGCGGCAGAGCCGGGCATCGTCGATGTCTCCACTCAGGCGCCGTATAATTCCTGGCGCGGACCGGAGTTCCCGCCCTGCGAATAGGGCGAATGCAGGGGGGAGGACGGGGGTATTTGAGCTCGAGCGGGGCAATCGCCACTACCTCGGCGCTTTGCGCGACTATTTCGTCTCGATTCCTGTTGGAAGAAGAGCCTGCAGTCGGACTCGCGGGTCAAATGCTGTTGCAAATTCATCGTGATGTCCGAATCGCGGGTCAAATGCTGTTGCAAATTCATCGTGATGTCCGACTCGCGGGTCAAACGCTGTTGCAAATTCATCGTGATGTCCGACTCACGGGTCAAACGCTGCTGCAAATTCGCCGTGATGTCCGACTCGCGGGTCAAACGCTGCTGCAAATTCGTCGTGATGTCCGACTCGCGGGTCAAACGCTGTTGCAAACTCGTCGTGATGTCCGACTCGCGGGTCGATTCCTGTCTGGAAAAAGGGCAGCGCGGTTCGCTCAAGGGGATTTTCCTATTGGGAAACAGGACCTGATTCTTGAAGAATAGACGCACTGCGGCCTGCAAAAGGCGATCCTGCATACCGGCGCAAAACGTCCGAGTCCGACAAGGCCTGCACCTGGCTGACGGGTTCTCGCTCGCGCGTCTGGCGTCTGTTGTGCCGGGTAGACAGCCTTATTCGGCTGGCCCGAACTTCGGCAGTGGTCGAACGAGATGCCCCGGAATCGGCCAAACGCGCTCCTGGATCCGCGGCGCGATCTGCTTCGAGTTGGCGTAACCGACGGCCATCATCTCGAGCTTTGCATCCATGTTGTCCACGTAGTGCAACGCCCACGCCTCCGGCGTTTTCGGCACCACCGGGCTGCCAAACTGCAGCTCCCCGTGGTGCGATGCGATCAGATGCAATAGGTGCAGCCGCACATCCTCGTTCGCAGGCTCGAGCGTCAACCAGCTCTTCCATTCGTCCGACGCCGCAAGCTTCCGCCAGAGATTATTGGCCAATTCGATGCCCAACGTGATGTGGCCGAGCAACTCGCCGTATTCCGAATAGGGCATGATGAAGCCGTCCGCCGGCAGCTGGTTCTCCCACATTTTGCCGCAGTCGTGAAAGAGCACGCCGGTGATCATGAGGTCCCGGTTCAGGTGCGGGTACGCGCTCGCCACCGCCGTGGCGCTCCGCATCATCTGCGCGGTATGCTCCACGAGGCCGCCGCGACGCGCGTGGTGATTTCCCCGCGCGGCAGCCGCCCGCCGGAAACGTTCCCCGTATTCAGCGACAAACACCTTGGTCAGCGCCACGAGCCGGGGATCCTTGATCGCCGCCAGGAAACCTTCGATATCGGCCCAATCCGCGGACTGCTTCGCCCGCGTCTGTTCCGAACCAGCCAGGAGCAGATCGCGCTCATCCTTGGAAAGTTCACGGACCGTCCAGCGCTTGGCCTCCACGCCAAAAGCTCCGTTCATCCCGAAATCCCCCTGCACTTCGACAAATGTCCCGACGCACGACCCTTCGCAAAAGCTGAAAGCAGGCGCGTCGCTCCATGCTTTCAGGCTCAATTTCCCGTCCCCATCGTTCAGGATAAGCTCGAAGTAAGGCTTCCCGTCCTTCGTATCCTTGCGAGAGAGCGTCTCAATTTGCCCGCGCACGCGTGCTTCAATCCTGGCCTCTGCGGCCGTCCGTTTAATCTGAGCGATGGGGAGTAAATCCACGACGGTCTCCATTCCCTGCCCTTTTCGGGCTGTCGAGTGGAAAACTGGTCAGGCAAGACGGACCCTCGTTCACGTAACTGCAATGTAACTACACATTCCCGTTGCAAAACGAATCCCTGCGCTCCATGTTTTCCGCAATTCGGGGCGATTCTGCCCTTTCCTTTCTGCGCCGCTGCATAGAAGACCAACCCAGACCATGAAATCCCGCCTCCAACGAGCTTTCTCCCTTGTCGAACTCCTGGTTGTCATTGCCGTTATCGGCATCGTCGCCACGTTTGCCGTCCCTGCCGTGCAGGGCATGCTCAAGGGTTCCGCGCTTACGACAGCGTCCGGCCTCTTGGTCGATCAGATGAGCCTGGCCAGGCAGCACTCGCTGAGCAAAAACCGCATCGTCGAGGTGCGCTTCTATCGCTTCGCCGACAATGAAGTGCCGGGCGAGACGGCGACGGACCCCATGACCGGGCATTTCCGCGCCTTCCAATACTTCGAAATGAGCGAAGCCGGCGTCATGGTTCCGGTTGGAAAAGTGGTTCGCATGCCGGAATCGGTCATCATGAATCCGGGCGAGATTCTTTCGAACCTGCTGGCGGAGGACACCACTCGCGTGCTGGATCCCAACACGTCCCGTGATCCCGACATGCCCCGCGGCGTGGGCCACAACTACAAATACGTGGCATTCCGTTTCTTCCCGGATGGGAGCACATCGCTCTCGCCGACCGGGACTGCGGGCAAACCTTCCGAGGGCGGAAAATGGTTCATTACCGTGCACGCCATCGCGGACAGCAATCGCACCAGGGAAAACGAAGTGCCGCCGCCAAACTTCTTCACGTGGATGATCGATCCCGTGAGCGGCACCTCCAAGATTCTGCGCCCGGGATTGAAGTAATCAGGCGAAGAACGTGCGGCGCCGAGCGGTTCGCTTACGGGCGCCTATAGCGATTGCCAGAAGAAGGAGTTTCGGGGTCGTCGCGAGCTTCCGCACTGACAATCCCGCCCCCGGAAAACTGCGGCTCGCTGCTACTATCGCTTCCGATAGAGTCGCGCCAGTTCGGTGAAAATCTCCTCGAGCTTCCGGTAGTACTCCTCCTCCACGATCTCCGCTTTCCGATCACGCAACGCCGCGAGTTCGCGCTCGAGTTCGTCACGCCGGCTGCGAACTTCCGGTGAAAGGGCACGTTCTTCCAAGCTGCGCATGAGGTGGATTTGGCGCGCGCGCGCGCCGTCAGCCTGCCCCTCGCGCGGCTTCTTCACCGCCCGAACCCCCACAAACCAGTCAGCAGGCGTTCCCGCTCCATCCCCGTTGTCATCGAGCAAAGCGTGCTCGGTCGCGAGGCGGCCTTCTTGCGCATACCACTCTGCCGTCGCCCGGCTGCCCGCGATGTAGGCCTCCAGCACTGAGGTCTGCCCATCTTGATCGAGGTCGGCTTCGGGATCTGCGATCGCTTTGCTAAACTTTCCGCCAAAACGCGCAAAGTTCTTCTCTCCGGCGCTGCGGGTCGCCGTCACGACCACGCGGCCCGGCGCGGACAACGGCTTCAGCCACGCGCCGCTGGTGGAAAACGCGCACACTACCACGACTGGCCGTTTCATCGGCTTCAACCATCCTGCGATTGTCGTCGCAGTGACATCGGTTCCGCGCAAATTGAACTTCGCCTCCCCGCCGGTCGCTGTTCCATGGCCGAGCAACACCAGCCACAAAGGCTCGGTCGATCCGACTGGCTGCTCGGATACCGCCGCTGCCAGCTTCCCCGCCGAGTCCTTCTCATCCGCCGCCATTCCAATCGTAACCAGCTTCGCGCCGGCTTTCGTTGCCGCGTCCTGCCAGTGCCCCGCCCATTCGGCAAACACGCCCGCGTAAGTCTCGCTTCCTCCCGCGCCGACCGCGACCAGCACGACGGGGTCGTCTTTGCAAAACCCCTCGCTCGTGATCGCCAGCCAAAGCGCAGTAAAACCGAGGAACGCGTATTTCATGCAGATCATGCGAGGCCGCTCCTGCGGCGCAGCGTCCACTCGAGGATGAAACATGCGAGCGCCGCGAGCATCACCCACGGCGTGTGCCAAAGCGGTGCCGTCCACGTCTCCATGATTGGCGCCCGCTCCGCGGGTAAAGTCTGCGCGAGCTCCTCCAGTTCTGCGGGGCGAATTACGCGGCCGCCTGTTTGCTTCGCGATCGCCTCCATTGCCGCGAGGTTTGGCCGCAAGTCTCGATATTCCGTGCTCGCGAGATTCGTTGCCCACCCAGTCTGCGCCACACCCGCGACCTTCCCGTCGTCGCCCTCAACCGTGGCTTCCACGCGGTAGCCACCGCTCACGCGAGGGAAGAAGCTGGTTTCAAAAACACCAGCTTCCGATGTGCTCGCTTCCGCGGGCATCAACACCGGCGTTGCCGCCGAGTTGGTGGGCGCAATTGCAAGCGTGACACGCGCATGGTCGATCGGCTCGAACTTCTCGTCCCTGGCAAAGACGCGCAGCTTCACAACGTCGCCCGCATCCTCCGGCTGCACTTCGATTCGGTCGGGCACATCGGCAGTCATCCACCGCGTCAGCTGCCTCCAGGCGCGGCCCAAGTCCTTCTGCCGCGTCTCATCGCCCAGGCCCGATTGAAAGAAATCCCCAATCATCATTGCCGCCACGCGGCCTCGTCCGAAACGCTGGGCCACCACCGCGGGAATCTCCTGCCGGCCATTCGAAATCCGCGCCACCACCGTCGCGCCGGGCTTCGCTTCACCTGCGTAGTTTATCACGTCGAACGCCGGCAGATCGGCGAGCCGCGACTTTTCTTCCGCTTCGCCCGCGCGCAGCCGGGCCCACGATTCCAGCCAGCCCTCGCGGGTGAGCGCCAGCTGCCACTCGGCCGGACCGACCGACGCCATCCGCGCTGGGCCACGCAAGTACACGGGCAGCATTTCACCGATTTTCGTGCGCTCGTATTTCCCATCGGTGAACGACTCGGCGCCTCCCATCATCAACAGCCCGCCGCCACGCTGGCCGACATACTTTTCGACCAACGCCATTTGATCGGCGGTAAAGAACTCTGCTTCGAGATCGTCGATAATAACGGCGCGATAGCGAAAGAGTTCCTCCGCGCGTTTCGGAAAACCGCCGCGCAATTCCACGCAATCGTCCGTTGTGATGCTAACGCGCACGGGATGATCATAGCGCCCCCCCCCCTCTTACGTTTTTTCGCCCACCCCGCGGAAGTGGGGGTTCGACGATTCTCCCGCGCGGCCGCGGAATTCGAACTTCGGCTCGCGCTTTGCGATGCGCACGAGCCCGATGAGTTGCGTCTGCTCGTCCGCCTGCAGGGCACGATGAAGAAATTTGAAATCCCAGCTCGGCCTTCCACCCACGTAGAGAATGCGATTCTGCGCGTTCCCCCGATTTACACAGATGATCGCCTCATTATTCGCGGTCAGCGCCTCTGGCGTGGAAACATCCTTCGGCCCCACGTGCATGCGGTAGAACAAAACGCCAGCGCGCGCTGGACGCAGTTGCATGCGAATAGCCACCTTCCCGCTGTCCGCCGGAACGGTTACCGTCTGCTCTTGTTCTGGCGTGTCGTTTGACGGCGCGGCATTCGCCGTGTCCTGCACGGCAAACAACCGGGCAACCAATTCCTTCCCGGAAAAGCCGGCAGCGTTTACTTCGACTTGGATCGTCACCGGCGCGTCTTCAAACGAAGTCTGTGTCACCGTCGCCGCGCCCACCGCCACGTCGCGCTCCGGAGCACCGTGGGCAAAAATTACCGGATAAATCGGCGGCATTCCCGCAAGCGCAGCGCTGTCTATGTCGCCGACCACGCCATCTGAAAGATAAACGATCCCTGCGAGCGGCTGCCCGCGGTGACGCTCCACCAAGGACGCGAGGGTCTTCGCCGCATGCGTTGAATCGCCATCGAACGCGAGTTCGTGGAAGTCACGGGTGGGCAGAAGGCGGCTGTCCGCGAGGTAATTCCTCGTTTCAAAGTTCTGTCCCAGACGATGGCGCCATCCGGTCGTTCCATCGCTCAGCGCCCGAACCATCACCGCCCCGCGCGTCTCGCTACCCCCTTCATCGCGCGCCGTCATGCTGCGCGAATTGTCCGCCACGATAGCGAGCAAGTTTGCCCCGGGCTTCGGCCGTTGATCCGCCCACATGTGCAAGAGGAAAAAGGCCAGCAAGAGAGCGGCTACGGCCAGCATCAGAACCGCGCAGGCGACCCGCGTTCCGCGTCGGGCGGGACTTCGCCAGTATGAAGCGACGACAAAAACAAAGAAGACGCCGAAACCGATCGCCGTTGGCGTCAGCCATTCCCGCTGGCCGAGATAAATGCCCGCGATTACTCCGAGCTTCATTCCGCGTGATGTGTCAGTTCGCGTTCAGTCATTCGGACTTCTGTGTGCTGCGACCGAGATTCTCATAATACTTCCGCACCTGCTCTGCGAACTTGGCCGGAACTGGATCGCGATCAATCGGCACCAGCGCATCCTTCTTCTCGCGGCGCGCCAATTCCTCACTCACGCGGTCACGTAACTGCGCAAGCGGAGATCGAATCTGCGACCGCACCATCTCCCATTTCGGATCCACGCTGTGGCGCTTGAAATCCGCGCGCATGCCTTTCGCGACCTCCCGGATGCGCGCCGCTTCTGCTCGGAGGTCGGGATCATCGAGCATCTCCTCGACCGTCCGCAATTGGTCCGACCACTGCACGAAATCCTCGCCAGTGAGTGGGCCTGCTTGCTCTAGATTCTCGGCTCCGCCGCCCCGCGGTCCGCCATTCCCGCCGCCGACACGCTGCCCGCCGCGCTGACGCGGCGCATCGGCGATGTCACGCAGTCGGTTCTCACCGGTCCGCTCGCCGCGGCTGCCGCGCTGCGCATCTCCCCGCGGCTGCGAACGATTCCCCTGGCCACCATTGGCAGAACCTTGGCCTCCCTGCTGATCTTGCGAGCCGTTCTGGGCCGTCTCAGAACCAGTTTGCTCGCCCGGTTGTTCACCGCCGGGTTGCTGACCGCCAGGTTGCTGCCCCTCTTCGCCCCGTTGACCTGCTCGCTGGCCGCCGCGCTGGCCTGCATTAGCTTGTTGCCTGCCGCCGCGTTGTCCACCGGGCTGCTGGCCATTCGCCTGCTGACCGTCCGACTGTTCGCCAGATTGATCGCCCGGTTGTTGGCCGGCGCTCTGCTCGCCACCAGGCTGCTGGCGTCCGGGTTGTTGCCCGCTTTGCTGGCCCTGTCCGCGCTGTTGGCGCTGGCCGCGCTGGCCTGTTTGGGCCGTTTGTGAACCGCCGGGTTGCTGGCCGGCTTGGCCTCCTTCGCCAGGTTGTCCCTGTTCGCCCGGTTGCGCCCCCTCTTGTTGGCCCTGCTCGTGACGAGCACCTTGTTCGCCCTGGCGATTTTGTCCTCGCTGGCCGGGTCGATTCGAGTTTGCCGCGGTTTGCCCCGGATGTTGTCCAGGTTCGCCGGCGTTCTCACCTGGTTGTTGGCCGCCCTGATCCTGCTCACTTTCCGCGGAATTGGCCTGCCGTTCCCCGTTCTGACCTGAGCCTTGTTGCCCACGGGGTTCGCCCGAGCTCTCTCCGGTTTGCGCCTGTCCCCGACCCGGCCGCTCGCCCGGTTGATCGTTTGCGTCGCCTGGTTGCCTGGAAGGATCGCCTTGCGCAATCTGGCCCTTTCGCTCCCTCTCTTCTTCTGCGGGATCTTGTCCCGTGCGGCTGGTGATCTCGCGGTCGACTTGTTGAGTTAACCGATCCAAATCGGCGCGCGCTTTGCGGAGCGCCTCGGCTTCATCACCTAGCACCTTTTCCGCCGCGCGCTCCACGCCTTCGCGGATTGATTCAATTTCGCCGCGCGCCTTTTCCTCGGCCTTTTGCGCATCCTGCGCTGAGCCCTGCTGCGCCATGCGCTTGGTGAGATCAAGCGACCGGGAGGGATCGTCCTGCGCGGCCTTTCGCAATGTATCGTAAAGCTCCGTGGAGAGAAGCGGCTCGGCACCCTCCGCTTCCTGCGACACGCGCTTCATGTCGTCCGTCAGCTTTTGCAGATCGCCCTTCTGTTTTTCGATCTGCTCCGTCGCCTTTTCCTTGTCGCTGCTGCCATCCAGCGTGCGACGTTCCGGCTTGCTGGCGGCGGTGCTCAACGCCTGCCCAATTTCACGCTGGCGCTCAGCAAGGTCGCGGGCGTTGCTTCGCATATTCCGCATGTCCTCCGTGAAACGCTTGCTCGTCTTGCGGCGCAAATCATCGCGCATCTCCTGCAAATCCTGCTGCGCGCGGGTGCCACTGGCGAGCGCCTGCGATGCCTCACCGCGCTGCAGTGACTCACTCGCCTGCTGCGCTTCGTTCCGCGTTTGCTCGATGCGCTTCCGCTCTTCCGAAAACCGCGCCTGATTCTGCTTCTGCTCCATCTTCGAGCTCAGCTCGTCGAGATCCGCGAGCATCTGTTGTTGCTCCTCGCGCAGCCGTTTCAACTCCCGCTTCAGTTCTTCTTTTTTCTTCTCCTCTTTCGCCTCCTGCAGCGCGGCTTGGAGATCTTTGATCTTCTCGTTGAGATCTTGTTGCCGTTGCGCGAGCTCCTTCAGCCGATTCAACACGGCGAGCTGCTCGCGCTGCTCCTGCTCTTCGGGCGATTGCGCCTCGCGCTGCGTCTCGTAGCGATTCTCCTCCTTCTTCAGGTCCAGCTCATCGAGCTGCTGCTGCATTCCTTGCGAGTTCTGCTCTCCGCTGTTGCTGCCGCTGCTTCGTTGGCGCCGCGTGACGCTGTACTCGTGCGAGGCCAGCTTTAGCAACGCGTTGTAGGCGGCCTGCTCCGCTTTCAATGCGTCGGGCAACGGCTTCACGGATTCAGCAGCCGCTGCAAGCTGGTCGATCGCTTTCTGCATTTCCTCCGTCGCGCTTTCGGCGAACGCCTTCGACCTTGGGTCCTCCACCTTCTCCGCCAGCTCCTGCGCCTGATCGAGCGCATCGCTTTGAGATTCACGGATCACCGGAACATCCTTCACGTATTTCTCCGAGGCCTTTTCTGTCCCGCTTTCTTCGCGTTGTTTGTTCCAGGTGGCGCTGATGATTTGCTTCTGTAATTCCGCCAGCTTCGTCGCCTGGTTGCCCGCGCGCGATTGCTGTCGCTGCTGCTGTTGTTGTTGCGCCTCTGCAGAATCGCCCTGTCGGAAAATTTCTTCGAAAGGCCGCACCGCGGCGAAAAACATGTCGCTTACTGTCCGGCGAATTTTTCCATCCGGACCAATATCTTCGGCCCACGCGTGCCAGGAGATCAGCTCGTCCGGCGCGAGCTTGAGCGCTTCAAGCTGAAGCAAATGCTCCACCGTGATACGCGCGTCGGCAGCAGCGTTTTCGGCGAGGATGACCTGCTTCGTGTCGTTGACGGCGGCGACCGTGTATTCGAGTCCCACTCGAACCAACCCGAAATCATCCCACGCCTCGATGCGGAAGTTCACCTCCTCAATCGGCGAAACGTGAATATCGCCGCGCGGAGCAAGAAACTTCAGCTCCGGCTTGCGGTTGGGTTTAGCTTCGATGGTGAACTGCGCGGGGACCTTGCTCGCGCGACCTTCGCCATCCTCCAATTTCACTTCGTAGGTCGCCGTCTCAGTAATCGTGAAATCGGTGAGCTTCGCCAAAGCACGCCCAGCCTCCAGGGCGAGGGGGATCTCTTTTCCTCCTTTATCGATCAGCGCCGCTCGTTGCACGGGCTTGTTAAGGTAGAACTCCACCTGCAGTTTGCTGCCTTCCACCGCGCTCACGCGACGCGTGTCGAGGATCTCCTTATCCGGAAGCTTGGTGTATTCGGGGAACTTCAGTTTCGCGTCCGCATGATCGAGCCGCGGGTAATCGAACACTTGAACGCGGTACTGGCGCGTCGATTTGCCCGCGTATTCCACACGATAGTGAAGCGGCGCGCTTACCTCTGGAAGTCCTCCGCCGTACACCGGGTCATCGAAGTTCTTCACCATCGAGGAACGCTGCTCCGCGCCATTCTCCCGTTGCACCACAAGGCTGGCCTCCGTGGGCACTTCCTTGCTCGGAAACTTCGCCAGCACAACGAATCCCGAGCCCCGTTCGATGGAGACATCGCCCGGCGTTACTTCGACCTCCATGCGGTCCTCCGCTTCGGCAATGTTCGCCTTCGCGAAATTCCGCTGCGCCGGCTTGATGCTGTAAGCGCCAAGCAACAGTAGCGCCCCCGCTACCATGAACGCGCTCCACGCCGCGGCGAGTCGTCCGGTGGACACGCCTTGCAACACTTCGCTCGATCGGCAGTTCTCGACGGCTTCCGCGACCACGCGCATTTGCAAGTAGGTCAGTTTGCCCGTCGCAGCGCTCGGCTCCTGCTCAACGGCCGTGCGCAACAGGTGCTGGAGTCGCGGATGCTTCTCCTCAATTTCGCGCGCCAGCGCGCCATAATCCGGCTGCCACGACGACGTATAGCGCCACGCGATCCACGCTGCGCCGAGTGCCGCCGCGGTGAGCATGGCGCGCGAGTGAAACCACAGCCACCCCGCGAGGCCGCAGATGGTGAAGGCAATCGCCAGCCACGCCAGAAATCGCAATCGACGGTGACGCTCGACGATGGGCTCGAGAGCAGTGCGAAGCAGCGGCGTAGTCATGGCGACACGGTTTTGCGCGGCA
>CBHXZU010000055.1:0-14243 GCA_966125105.1 uncultured Prosthecobacter sp. | reverse complement strand
CTTTGCTACCATTACGGCCGAGAAGCCCGCGCTCACCATCAAGCGATCGACCGGTCTGCTCAGCGGGAAGTTCTTCGATCCGCTCTTCGGCCGCGCGCGCGCGTTGCAGGGAGTTTTCCGTCAAAACGCAAACCGCGCCGATGGGTTCGCGCCGTCCACAGGCCAGACTCGAGCGTGGGACCTCGTGCCCGATTGAGATACCGTCCGACCTAAAACCGTTTTCGGAAACCGAAAAGCCGGTCGTCCTGAGACCCCGAAAAGCCGCGTGGGTGATTGTTTGTCGCGCAAGAACCGCAGTAAACCAGCGCGGTCATTCGCGGGCGCGATCGAAAAGCCAGTCATCCTGAGCGCAGCGGCGAGGAACGAACCGCGTAGTCGAAGCACCCCGAGCCATTATAGCATCTGCCGAACATAATTGCCGGCTCCGTAAGCGCGCCTATGGTGATATGGTGATATAGGTCTCCAGACCTTGCAATTACCCACAAGTACTCGGCTGTCCGAATTGGCGCCCTTGGCTCTCAGCTCCAGTTCCGTTAGGAGCGTTATGTTTATTGTAAACCGCGGCGCGAAGAGGAGGGCTCCAGCGCAGCGATATTTTCCGCATGTGTCGCCCCGCCGGGGCTCGCGCGCGAAGACGACCATGACTATAGACATGTCGGCCCTACGGGACTAAATATTCAACAACGGTTATTTAGTCTCGCGGGACTCATCCCCGACGGCCCACTCAGCTGAATTGTCCGAGAGAAAGCGGCAGAGCCGGCCCGGCTCTGAGGCGCGAACCTAAGGGCGGAACCCTGTTCTCCGCCTCCTGGATTGCGAGACTCGGCGCCCGTTTAGCAAAACCATCTGGCCGTCGACCCCGAGTTCCCGCGCGCCGAGCCACGTTTCCTCGGCGTCCAGCCGCAGTTCCCGGATGTAGAGACGCAATTTCTCGCCGCTATCGGACGTTTTCCAGGCGCTACCACTCGATTTTCGCGAGTTACCGTGCCATTTCCAGGCGCTACCGCAAAATTTCCCGGCGCTACCGTTCGATTTCCGGGCGCTACCACGCAATCTCCGAGCGCTACCGAACTTTCTCCCGGCGCTACCGCGCGACTTCCGGTCGTGCAGATGCGTCTACCCGGCGCTACGATACAATTTCCGGGCGCTAGTGCTCGATCTCCCGACGCTACAGGCGGACTTCTCGGCGCTACAGACGGATTTCTGGGCGCTACCAGTCGATGTCCAAGCGCAACGAGACACTCGCTCTGCCTGACCGGACGACGCTCGCGCCTCATCGACGAAACTCCGGCCTTCGCGACCTTCGCGCCCCCTTCGTAGTGACACCCCAATCGCGGCTTTCAGGTTGAACGTGGGAAATTGGCAAGCTTCTCGCTTACTTCCGCCGCCATGCCCCGTCCCGCAACTGCCTCCCGTAAAAATCGTCGCCGTCATGCTTCCCTTCCCGGGGTGCTGCAGAGCGTATTGCACCGTCGCTACCTGGAGTTTCGGTATCCTTCATTTCCGCCCTATGCGCTGGAGTTGATCTGCTTCGATCTCCGCTTGCGCCGGGCTCACGATCTTACGCTCGTATTTGCGAATGCGACCGAGTCGGAACAGGACGCGCTGAACCAGCTGCTCGCGCGGCATTATGTGGCCGGACCGGATGCGCGCGGATTGCTCCTGCGCGCGATAAATGGCGAGCCGATTCCCGATGCGCCACCGCTGTCGCGCGGCGACCGTGCGCGGTGGAGGGAATATGTGCATTACTCCGAGGCGCTCGCGCCTTGCATCGACGCGCGATGGGAGGAGGCCGGCTACAGCGGCTTCTCCGCCTATCTCACCGCGCTCATCCGCTACGACCTGCTGCTGCTGGGGCCGCACAAGCATTTTAATGGCGACGACTGGGGCGCCGCGCGCATGGCGGAGCTCGATGCGAAGACGGTGAAGGCATTTCACGAAAGGAAGCTGCGGACGCTCTTTCTCGATCACGAGTTCGACCGCGCCGCCGGCCGTGCCCTCACGCCCGCGGAGCGTTCAGCGAGGATGCGGGAAATTGCGCAGTTTTTGCTGGAGTATGCGGTGGCGCAGGCGCGGTGAGAAAGGGGAACACAGGACGCGCCGCAAGCACGCTTGCGCCCCACCATTACCGCGAAGCGGCCAACAACCCGGATCGGCTTATCGATTTGCGAGTCTGCTGCATTGGCGATCGCCAACAGCGCCGTAACAAGGAGGAGAACACGGGTCATGCGCCGAGATGGTGATCTGCAGTCGATTTGAGTCAAGCTAGACAGGACGATCGTTCAAATATGCCAGGCACCGGTAGTGACCGGAGGGATTGCAATTGCCTACATCTTACCTGGAAAGAGAGGTGATGCCGTTGTCGTGCCGGGCCGAAGGCCCAGAACAAGCCAGCCCAGGGCAAAGCGAGGAACGCAGCATCGCCTTGGGACCTATGCATAGCAGGGGAATAGCTCTGAAGGAGCGCAACAACCGCCTTCTAGTTCGTCTCTCCGGACGGCGGCTCATAGACCCGCTGGTAACTCCCATTCTGCGTGCCGTCCCTGCATTCGAGGATGCACCCCGTTGCGGCGGCCACAATCACTAACCAGCCGACGCAAATCAAAGTAACCTTTGCGGTAGGACCGCCGGTGAAACGGCGCGGATGTGACGCAGACGATGCAGAGTGCGGCGAGCACCATAGCGATCCATTCGGCGTGTGGATCGCATATGCCCATCCGCCCGAGAACGCAGAAAAGGAAATACGGGAACACCAATACACTCTCCATAGGGAATCCAATACGCGGGGTTGATTGAGGAACTGTCAGGATTTCGTCAAACGCGGGTAAGAAATCCGCCGAAGAAGTGACACCGAAATCTCGGGTGTCAAACTATGCGAATCTGCGAAATGCGGCAGATGACCCATGCATAGTCGCGTATTTTACAGAACATGTCGCCATCACGCTGAGTATGCGTCAGCCCAAACATCTCGCTTTAAAGCGCTATCGCCGGCGGCACGGATCCCTCCCACCTATCGGAACGCAGATCGCATGATCGGCGCCAGGCAAAGGAATGGCTGCGCGCGGGGGTAGCGGCAACGGGAGTGGAACTGAAGGAACTGCGCCGCTTGCCCGGCAGTGACGCCCGAAAAGTAGCCTTGGCGCGCTTGCTCTGGGAGCAGACCACCGTCGGGCAGGATTGGATTGCGGTGCAATTGGGCATGGGAAGCGCCGCGAACGTCAGCCAGCAAATTCGCCGCGCAAAAGCTGAGAAATCACGCCAAAAACTCCCCCGCGAACTGCGCTCATTCCTTCAATCTGTCAAAATATGAAGCCTGACGCCTATTTCCTTCAGAACATCAACATTAATGAAGACATATGCGCCCACGGGCACGTGGTTGCGGTGGGAGGATTGGGAAAAAGCCAATAACACGGCTCGTGAGTTATTTAAAAATTGCTTTTGATCGGCGACGAAAATGTGCGGCACGCGCAACCGTTGTTTGGTTCGTGTCGTTCGTTTGCGCTTGGGCCGCTGAGTCGGCGGCGCCCGAGTCGAGAGCTTTTGCGAGTGTCCCCCAGTCATTCGACGAGAAATGGAGACATTTCCTCGCGAACCCAGATAACTTGCCTTATACTTCGCTGCTTGAGGGGCTCGGTTCGCACAGAGACGAAGTTCTAGCGAAAGTGCGGGATCTTGCCGAGCCGCAATGGAGAGATTTCGAGGCTTTCACCGCGGATGACAGAAGTCGCCCGAGAGGCACTCCGCCTTATGGGTTGTGGGCTGTAACGGCGTTGATCGCCATAGGAGATCACCCATCGCTTCAACGGGCGAATCAGCTATGGACCTCAAACCTCTCGCTAATTCGATGGAATGAGCGTTTCCTCAGGATGCTCTGTGACCCCGACCAGCCGAGAATTGCTTTGATTATTGGACCAGACCTGGATCTCGGAGTCGGACTGTTGGAGACAGACGACAAGGCGCTGATGGAGGCTAGAAAAGACCCTGCGCTAGACGAACGGTATATCCGGGCGACTTCGGCTGCGTCTTTGCTGGAGAGGGCAATATCCAACGATGAGCAAATCAGCCTCGCTGCTCGCGACTGGTTTTCGAATGAGAGCGTGCGGTTCGATCGCTGGTACATCATGAGGCGTGGCCGAGGTAACGCGGAGGCACGGGAACTAGAAAGGATGCGCTGGTTACACGCGCGACAGTGGTATTTGACAAACAAGGTCGCTATTTCGGAAGGCAGATACTCCGATGTGAAAGCTCCAAGTGAAGCCCGTGGCAGCACTGCTCCTCAAGCGGAGCCCGGGAGGGAAACCGCCGGCTCGCCTGAGTCAGCCGATCCTCCACCCGCGACGCCGATATCTCAAGTAACCACCCCCCCGCTCGAAAAGGTCGTTCCAGCCAAGTGGCGTCAGCCTACGCGGATTGCGATAGGCGCCATCGTAATGGCG
Organism: uncultured Prosthecobacter sp.; assembly: GCA_966125105.1. Classification (GTDB taxonomy): domain Bacteria; phylum Verrucomicrobiota; class Verrucomicrobiia; order Chthoniobacterales; family Chthoniobacteraceae; genus SXWH01. The sequence continues at coordinate 9,807 of CBHXZU010000055.1, read as the reverse complement.
ATCCTTTGTTTCGGTTTGATCCGCCATTTTCGCCGTCGCGGGCGGGAGGTAAACGCGAACAATCTTTGATGCTGGTTATCCTCCGAGCCTTTCACCGCGCTATGGAGCGGGAACTAGGGGTCAGGCGTCAACTTTTGACAGATGATGCCCAAAAATTGCGCTCAGCCATGAGCCCGCGCCTATTTTTCGGTGGGATTATTGAACGCCTTTACGGCGATCCCGCTGCCGGCGGTGATGCTCGTTGAGAGTCCCAATGGGAACTAGGGGTCATGACAGTTGGCACCCGAATTGCACCCTGAGACAGAGGGCGCATTCCGAGAAGCCTTCGTTTTGAAGGGGTAGGTGGGTTTTACGGTTTTACCATGGGATGGTCAGAGGGAACCGGCGGGAGCGGATTTGCCGGGATGACGACGATCGGCTTTTTTCTGGCAACGCTGGCCGGGGCTTGCGGGTGACGGGGTGGCGGGTGCGTGCGTGGGTGCTGAGGAACGATGACGGCCAAAAGCTGGACCCAAATTCACCTTCACAGCAGAGTTGCGGTGGACCGTGGCGCGGGGTCGCCGGCCTACGCCGCATTGACCGGAGCAATTCCGCTGGGTGAATCTGAGACGATGGAACCGAAGACCAAAGTCGTAGGCACCAGGCGGCGTGAGGGCGATCTCGATCCAATTTCCTGTCATCGACGGGCTGTGGCACTCAGCCGCCAAGCCGATAAGTTGTCACCCTTTCCCGGTCCCCGCGGTTTCGTTTTCAAGGCGCGCACTTGGGCCGAATATGAGAAGTGGAGAAAGGCGCAGGAAAACCTGCGGCTGTGGTAAGGACATGGAAGAGCGCGTTCAATTGATGCGCGTATGCGCGCTGCTGACGCGCGTGGCGCGCGTTACTTCATCGTGGGCGGGCATGCATGCATCCTGCACGGGCATGCGCGAACCACCGAGGTCTGCTCGTGGAAGATTCGGCGGAAAACTTTCGGCGCGTCATCGCCGCTCTTTCAGAACTCGAGGATGGCGCGGCAGCGGAACTCACTCCGCAGGATTTAATCGATAACGTAGTGGTGAAGATCGCCGACGAGGTGGAGGTGGATGTGAGCCGCCAGGCGTGGCAAGTAACGTGCGCGGAAGCTGCAGCTACGGCTGAGGATCTGAAAACCGATGGAGTGCGCGTGCCATTTGTCGGGCTCGAAACGCTAATCAAAACAAAGTCGACTTACCGCGAGCGAGACCGGGCTGATCTGGCGAGACTGCAGGAGCTGTTGGACCGGAAGCGGAGACTGCGGGGTGGGTTGACCTCCTGCTCGCCACCGACGCAAAGAAGGATGCTCCAAGGAGCCATCCTGAGCAGAGCTCCGGAGGCGGCGGCCAGCGGCGCGTGTCCGGAGACGCTCGGAGGGTAAAGGATCCACGAGTGGAACACTGGAGCCGCGCTCTTTTAGAGCTGATCCTGTTCTCAACCTCTACCCAAGGCTTCGCTCCACCGCCGCTAAGTGGCCCATATGTAACCCCCCGCCGCGGAATTGGCGGGAAGGATCACGGTATACACCGGCAACGCAGCCCTCCACCAGTTCGGGGTCGCGCCGGGTCGATGCTTCAACGTCGGTGGCGCGAGGTTGAGGCGCTCTGACCGATGCGCCGGCGGCGGGTTTCGCCGCGTTTTGTGCCATTTGCACGGTGGTTGCGGGCCCGAGCAGTTCCAGAACCACCACACCACGAACGTTTTATTTTATGCACACGGGTAGTCTCTTCCGCTTCGTGTCCAATCCCGGCATTCTGTGCGGCGTCATGAATGACCTGCCTGGGGGTTGAAACCACGGCCCGCCAAAGTGGCGGAACCGAGGCCTTAACCCGATCCGCGAGCCCGCGAAACGTGCCGCCGATCACCAGCCCCCGGCAGGACCCAGCATGACACAGCCAGCGCGGCGGGAAACTGCGGCGCAGGCCGGAGGGTCGGAGTTTTCCGACGCTTCGGGAGCTTCAATCGGCGGACGAGTGTCCGCCGGGTTCCCGGGCGGCGGAGCTACGGCCAAGCGCGTGGCACAAGTGGCCAGGGCACCGGGAGAATCCCGGTGGCCGGGTTGCGAGCGTCGCGCAACGAGAAACGAGGTAGATATGACAACCTACGAAAAACGTGTGATTGAGTGCATGATCTGTGTGGATCAGTTCGGCAAAAAGCCCGGACTGGTTCTCACGCCGACCGAAACCACCCACTTCGCTTCCGTGGCCACCAACCTGGCCGCGGCACGCGATCACGGCGCCGACCAAGTGTCCGGCCGCAGTGGCTATCGCGAAGGTGCAGCCGAACGGCAGAGCCTCGCGGCGGACATATACAACGTGCTGCGCCGCATGTCCGACATGGCGAAATCCATGGAGGAAGAGGGTAACGTTGGAGCGAAGGAGCGTTTTCGCCTGCCGGCGAAGCCCACCTATGAAGCGCTCCTCGCGGTCGCGGACAGCTTCAAGGAAAAGGCGGCGCCTATGGCGGCAACCTTTGTGGCGCGCGGTTTCGCGGCCACCTTCCTGGACGATCTCGGCGCCAAGGTGACCGCCCTTGGATCCGCGTCCGGAGTGAAGGTGGAGGGCGCAGCCGACCAGGTGGCAGGCACGGCAGGCCTGGACCACTATATTCGGGAAGGGCTGAAAGCGGTGCGCATCCTGCGGCCGATGATGCGGGAGCATCTGAAAGATGACCCTGCACTCCTCGCCGCCTGGAATGGCGCGTCGCGCGTCGCGCGGTCCGCGCCGAAGGAGTCTGGCGACACGCCGCCACCGCCGGTGCCGCCTGCGGGCAGCTAAGCGAAGATCGCGGGCGCCATGCGAATGGCGGCGAGACATCGCAGGTAGACACAGACGCCGCCGAGGCAGACCTCGGCGGCGTTTCATTTTGTTTGAAAGGGGCTGTCTCCATTTCGCCCCATCGGGGACTGTTTTTCGTCGTCCCTGTCACACGGAGTTTACACGTCCGTCAAATAGCGTCGCGGACAAGTTACACTACGTTTTTTGACGCTTGCGAAGGTCGGTGGCAGAAGGCTGGCGCGTTCGGAGTTGTTTCATTCCCGCACACCTTCGGTCGTTCAAATACCACCTGACTAATGCAACCGTACTCCTTCTTTGCGCGGGCACTCACGGCTACGGCCGCACTCCTGTTCGTCGCGGAATCCCACGCCGCCCTCAATTATGATGAGGGTAACTTGATCATGGCCTTCCGGGCGACCGGCGGCACCGGGGCTGCGACCAACTTCCTCGTGAACCTGGGACCGAAAGACCAGTTCGTTAATGCGACCTCGGTCATCACCATCACAACCCAACTCGGTAACTTCAAAGCCGATCTCGATGCACTCTACACCGCGAGCTGGAAAACTCGCGTGGACTTTATGTGGAGCGTGACGGGCGTTCACCAGGTGCCGGTCGGCATTTACGCAGCCAATACCATATTCGCCAGCAAGGCGCGGGCGATTGGAGCCACGTCGGGCTTGGCCGGATCCACTGCGTGGACTGCGCCGAGCGTCTTCGGCGCAGGCAATCCTGCCGGAAAGGTCCTCGAACTCGGCCTGCGTTATGAAGCGGGCACCGGCAGCACCGAGTCGACGAATAGCGCGTTCGCGCTGATTCAGCCGGAAGCGGTGACGCAAAGCTACCGCAGCTACATGCCCGGCGGTGCCAATACGACCGCATCGACGGCGTTCAATTACTTCTCCGGCGTGGGAACGATCGAGGCGCCCCTCGCCCAGGACCTCGACTTTTACACGCTTACACCTGGCGGTGGCGCGGGCGAGTTTGAAGGCAGCTTCAGCCTCGCGAGCAACGGGACAGTTACTTTCACCCCCGCGGCGGCGGTCCCGGAACCCACCGCATTTGTCGCCATCGGCGGCGGCCTTTTCGCTTTGACGAGCATTCGCCGCCGTTCCCGTCAAAGCTAACCCAAATCCTAACACACCAATCTACATACAACCCATGAGTTCGTTCAAATACCTCGCTGCAGGAGCGCTTTCGCTCTATTGCGCCGCCAATGCCTGCGCGCAAACCGTCATTCACTTCACCGGCTCGACCGCGTTCCGCGCGTCGACCGTTGCCGCCATCGAAAACAAGATGGGCGGAGCGGGTAATTTCAAGGCTGCCTACTTTGCGCAGAGCGGCGTAACGGGCATTCGCAATGCAAACCAATGCGTGATCCAGGGCACAATCGCCGGCCTCCCGGCGGGCGCCAACCCTGTGACCATCAAGTGCAGTTGGTCGGGCTCGACGGGTGGCATCAAGACGCTCGTGGAGAACATCGACGTTTCGACCTGGATGTCGGTGACCAATCTGCCGGGCACGAACACCTCGGCTTCCGTGGCGTCGCCGAGCTACACCCTGGATGCCGCGGCCTTTCCCGGTGGCGAGACTGCCAAGGCAGACGTGACGATGGAAGACTCCGCCCAAGCTACCACCGGCTTCACGGGCGTGAGCTTCATCGAGCACCCGGTGGGCGTGCTCGTTTTCGAGTGGGTTGCGAACAACGGTTCGCCAGCGGCGCTCGACAACATCACCCAGTTGCAAGCGGAAGCTGCGATCACCAACGGTGGTCTGCCGCTCTCTCAGCTCACGGGCAATTCTGCGGACATCAACAAGGCTGTCTATGTGCTTGGCCGTAACTTCGATTCGGGCACGCGCCTTTCGTGCCTCGCGGAAACCGGTATCAGCGTGTTTTCGAGCGTCCGCCACATCTTCCCGATCGTGAGCGGCTCCGCCGGCGCGAACGGATCCTCGATCACGGGCCTCAAGCTGTGGCCGGCGGAAACCGTGCTGGGCACCGCTTACGGCATTGGGCAGTCGGGTTTCGCCAGCGGCGGCACGCTGGCGGATAACCTGGCCACACCTGGTTCGTCCACCGCCGACACTGGACCGACGTCGGTTCCGAACGCCCAGGAGCGCGTGCTCTTCGGCAATGGTTACCTGATCGGATATCTTGGCCGTGGCGACGCTTCCCGCGCCTGCCGCCGCACGAACATCGCGACGAACGACGCGCACCGCATCAAGTGGAATGGGATGTCGATCTGGAATGGCGCGATCGACGTCAACGGAAACCCGGCGAGCTATAACGACTTCCTCGTTACCGAGGGACTCTATCAGCTCTGGGAATACGAGAAGCTCGCCTACCGCAACGACCTCGCCGCTACCAAGCAGATGATCGCGAATGGATTCGCTCTCGAGATCGAGACGAACACGGCCACGCTGAGCGGAACCAAGCTTAGCGACATGAACGTGAGCAAGCCGGTCGAAGGCGGTCTCATCACCCACAACTAAACACTTTTAATTCTCATGGTTTCAGCCGGCGCAGATAATCTCTGCGCCGGCTGATTCATTTTTCAGCAATGAAAAACCTTCCTGCGATTACGATCGGCATTTCCGGCGTGTGCGCTGTTCTTTCGGTGGCCGCTTACATGTTCATCGGCACCGGCGAGATCGCGGGGACGAGAGATGCGAGCGCGGGTGGGAACGCAAGCGGGCCGGCGTGGAACTCGCGCAGTGTGGAGCGACTAGGGGAGGGCGCGGATTTCGATTTCGTGGAAACCGCGGAAAACGTTTCGAGTCATCGCGCAACGGGAGGCGCTGGAGCCTTCCAGCGAGAGACCTTGGATGTTTCGGCCATGCAAGCAAGACGGGGAGTTGTTCGACGTTCCTCCGTGGCGCGCAGCGAGGAACCCTCGGAAAGCGGAGATTCTGTTCGGGTGTCGGTCATGCCCACGCACGATATGGTCGAACGTCGCAACGTTGTGGTTTCAGGGCGCCCGTTGATGGTCAGGAGCCAATTTGGAACGGCCGCTGAAGCAAGCGCCGAATCTGCTGTGACGGAAACAGCGGCCACGGGCAAAGGAAGTGGAACGAGCGCGCTTCCCGTGACTGGGACACTTTCAACGGATGGTTCCGCGAAGCATCCGAGCCGCGCGGCAGAAGATAAGTCGACGCGCGGCGTTGCCGGCACGACCGCAGAGCGCGGTCCGGCATTTAGCGCCGCGAAAGCAAACGCGCGTCCCTCGTGGAACCAAAGTCCATTAAGTTACGAGGAGCATCTTTATCGCGCGCAGGTCGGACGACGCGCTTTCGCGAATGAGGTGACGGAAGCTACTCTGAACGCTGCCGCGCAGGAGCCGGCTCGCTAAGGTCTTTCTTTTCCTTCGGCTGGAACTTCGTCGCCCGGTCGCGACCTTCCGCAAGCTCACTCGAAGTAACTCGCTTTTGGTTGAGCAGCTCTTCCAGGTATTTCTTCGCATTGATCTCGTTCTGATTGGCGCTGAGGACGAGCCAGTAGCAGGCCAGCACGGGATCGCGCTCCACGCCTTTTCCTGCCTCGTAGAGGCGGCCGAGATTTGCCTGGGCGCGGGCATGGCCTTGCTCCGCGGCGAGGCGCAGCCAATTGACGGCGAGCGCGATATCCTTCGGCGCGCCGTTTCCATTTTCATAAAGGACACCGAGCGTGTTTTGGGCCGATGCGTTGCCTCTTTCCGCCGCCTTCGTGAGCCATTTTGCGGCTTCGCCAGGACTCCGGGGCAATCCATCAGGACCACGGGCCAGGAGATCTCCCAATCGCGCCTGGGCTTCTGCGGAACCCGATTCCGCGGCACGCCGATACCACTGGGCGGCATCGAGCATGTTCTTCGGCGCGCCGATGCCATTCGCTTTCATCCATCCCAGATTCGTCTGAGCGACGGCATCGCCCTGCGCGGCGGCGCGTTCAAACCACTGGTAGGCAGTCACGCGATCCACAGGTACTCCGGCGCGGCCTTCCATGAGCATCACGCCCAATTCGCATTGCGCTTTGGCATGCCCGGCTGACGCGGCTTTGTTGATCAGTTCGCGGGCCTTCGCGGAACTCTCTGCGGAGGTGCCGGCGCGCAGTGCTTCACGGCCGTCCCGGTACCATTTCTCCGTTTCAGCGTCCGCGTCCGCTGCTTGCGCAATCGTGGCGCCTAGAGTCCATGCAACAAACAGATGGCGAAACGCGGAGCACGCGTGACGGAGTGGCGATATGGCAGGCATCGGCAGGCACCATAAATGGCAGCGATTTACCCCTGCACGTGACGTTTTGGCGACAAGCATGTGGCGAGCGACACATTGTCTTCAAATCGCCATCGATATGTCACAGCGCGTCACTTGCTGATTTCGCCTAAGTAAAGGAAACAAGCAGTCACCCCGGACGACCACTTGAACCTTCCTTATCGTAGACCATGACTACTGTTATCAAACGTCTCGCGTTTTGCCTTGCATTGCTAGTTAGCATGCTGGCGGGAACCGCGAAGTTATCGGCGACTCTTCCCGCGCAAGACGGAGATGTCTTTCTCTGCATTCGCGCCACTTCCGGCTTGGGAGCGAATACCGGGATCCTGGTGAACATTGGTCCCGCAACGAATTATACCACTGCATCGGGCTTGGTGAATGTAGACCTCGGAAACACTCCGCCCGGCTCCCTGCTGACGGACCTGGAGAATACGTTTGGCACCGATTGGCACACGCGGCCGGACGTCTCGTGGAGCGTTTCCGGCGCGCAGGTCCTCGTGACGAACGATTTTCCGGCGAACACGATGTTTGCGAGCCGCGGCGAGTCGAGCCCAGGTGTTCAGTCGACGCCATGGACCTCGCCGAGTGTCTTCGGAGCGGGAAATCCGGCCGGCCGGATGCAAAGCATGCGCAATGCGTATGCAAATGGAACGATCACGGACAAACAGAACCAATCCACGAATACCTCGAAAGGATTGATCCAGAATCCGAATGCCGATCTGAGCTACGTCTCCTACATGCCCGGCGGCGCTAATACGGTGCAAAGCACGGCGTTTAGTTACTTCAATGGGGCCGGCGGAATTGAGAATACTTTCGCAAATGGGGCTCCCAGCTCGGTTGTCGACTTCTATAAACTCGTGCCGGGCTCCGGCGCCGGTGTTCTGGTGGGCGGATTTCGCCTGAGCGCTTCGGGACAGTTGGCCTTCAGCACGGACATTTCGTTTTTCCAAGGCCCGGCGCAGGCAAAGTTTGGCGCGGCGACCCAGTCGATTTCGGAATCGGACGCTTCGGGAAAAGTTACCGTGAACATTATGCGGACTGGAAATACGAACTCCGCATTCACGCTCAGCTTCTCGACCAGCGATGGCAACGGGGCAGTCGCAGGCACTGATTACGTGGCTCACACGAATACGCCCGTAGTGTTCGCCTCGGGCGAAACTTCGAAGTCGGTGGACGTTACGATCGTCGATCGGCCGGGCTTCCAGGGGAACCGGACGTTTAATGCGACGATCGTGCTTACTTCCGGCAGCGCAGAAGTGATCAATCCGAGCACGACGGAGATCACGATCAACGAATCGACTCCGCAGCCCGCGATCCTCGCGCTGAGCGCGGCGACTTACAGCATCGTGGAGAACGACGCTTCCGGCAAAGTGACGGTCACGATCAACCGTAGTGGCGCGACAAATACCGCGGCTAGCGCGACGCTTTCCACGCAGAACGGAACCGCCATCGGTGGTGTTGATTTCACGGCGCAGACGAATACGCCGGTCTCCTTTGCTCCGGACGAAGTAACGAAGACGATTGATGTGTTGATCGCCGATCGCGCGGACTTCCAGGGCGACCGGTCCTTTACCGTGAGCCTCGGTTCGCCGGGCGCGCAGACCCAACTCGGCGCGCAGAGCAGCGCGACCATCACGATCCAGGATAACGAGACGAACCCCGCAGGCGTCGTTGAGTTCAGCGAGGACAACTATCGCTTTGCGGCATTCGCTTCCGGCGGTGTGCCAAACACGATCGTGATTACATTGGTCCGAAGCAATGGCGACACAGGCGCGATTTCGGTCGACGTGACCGTCGCGAGTGGTGGAACGCTCACCGCTGGCGAGGACTTCACGTTTACCAATCCGAAGACGGTCAATTTCGGCGACGGCGAATCGTTTGTGCTCGTGAACATCCCGCTCCTTCCGGGCGCGGCTCCGGTGCCGGGGACGATCAACCTGCACCTCAGCAACGCGACGAATGGCGCGACGGTTGGCGCAGCGGACGACGCGACAGTTACGGTTACTACGCCGGATCGAGTTCTTCCGAAGCTGGTTGTCACATCGCCGCGCAACGGCAAGGGAACGGCCAATTTCGATGTCGTGGGCAGCGTGCAGGACGCGGATAACATCGACCGGGTTGAAGTTCGCCTGAATGGCGGTGCTCCGCAGAACGCGACGTTGGGAGTCCCGGGCAGCAGCGGCACGCCGTTCAGCCTCAACGGCCTCCAGTCGGAGAATGGACCGAATGTTCTCACCGTCCAGGCCTTCGACGTGAACGGCACCGGATCGAAGATCGTGAAGGTGAGCTTCACCTACGTGAATGAACGTCCGCAATTTGCGGGCAGCTATAACGGCTTGATCGTGCCGACCGGTGCAACCCCTCCGGCGAACAACCTGAACAATGCTTCTGGGTTTGTGACGCTCAAGGTGACCTCCACCGGAGCATTCAGCGGCAAGGTAATGATCGGCGGCGCGACGCTGCCCATCGCGGGTGTCTTTGCGAATGACCAGACCGCTCGTTTCAAGGCGACACCCAGCTACACCGAGAGCGTTGCACTGGCGAGCAAGGGGGCCGCGGCTGTTACGTTTGGCGATCTGAGCCTCTCGATCGCGGCTGGCGAGATCACGGGCACACTCGGTGGAGTCGCGACCCTCACTGCGGATCGCGCGGCATTCGATGGCAAGACTCCGGCCACCACGCCTGATCCCGATCACCTCGCGAACAAAGGAAACCATACGGCGGTATTCCCATCGAAGCCCCAGGCGGTTCTGACCTCGACGCAGTTCCCGCAGGG
>CBHXZU010000054.1:0-14248 GCA_966125105.1 uncultured Prosthecobacter sp. | reverse complement strand
CGCAGTCGGGACGGTTGCCCGAGCGGTGGATGCGCGCGCGAAGACAAAGGAACTCTTCCTTACCGCCGCCCTCATCCAGGGAGCTCCCGGGGAATACCACGACGTCGTGGTGCAACAAGCCGAGGCGCGCGCGCAAGGACTTCAAGCGCGTTCTCTCGTTCCTCTGAGTTGGCTGCCCGGCCTGCGTGACGTAGCTGTTGCCTCTGCGCTGGTGGCCGCAGCTTATCTTTGGCTCCCGCAGCTCGATCCATTTCGCATGGATCAGCGCCGTCAGGAAACCGTGAAGAAAGAGCAGCGCCTCGAAGAATTGAAGAAGATCACGGTCGCCCGGGAGCAGGAATTGCAGGAGAAGAGTGTCGCGCTTTCCGAGCAGGTGGAGTTAGCCCTCAACAAGCTCGACAAGACGCTGAAGGAAGCGAAACCGGAGCAGAAACAGGAGAACGCAAAGAAGCTCAACGAAGAGGCTCAGGATTTCAGCGAACTTTGGAAGAAGCTCTCGGAGCAATTGCCGAAGAATGCGTCGGAGCAGTTCGAGAATGCCGCCCAAGCTTTTGGCGACACCAAGCAGCAACAGGAACTCAAGGAAGCAATCGCCAAGCTTAAGGAAGGGGACGCGAAGCCGCTGCAACAGGCCCTGGAGAAAATGCGCGAGCAAATGCAGGAACTCGCAAAACAGGAGCCGGGGCCTGAACAGAAGAAGCAGATGGAGGCGCTCGCTCGCGAGATCGCCAAAATGAGTGAGCAACTTCGGCAGCAACTGGGGGAAAAGGGGATGAACGAGGCGTTGCAGCGGGCCTTGGAGCAGATGGACATGGCGCAATTGAAAGAGCTCGCGAAGAACGCGCTGGACGCCGCCAACCAATCGCTCGGGCTGAGTGAGAAGGAGCTCGAACGCATGGCCGAGATGTTCAAGGACATGAAGAACGTCCAGGACGCGCTGAAGAACCTGCAGGCGGCCAAACAACTGAATGAAAATGGCGGACTCGACGGGAAGGACGCGCAGGGCGCCGGAGCCCAGTCGCAAGCCGACTACGAAAAGCTATTCCAGAAGTTGCTCGCGGAACGCGGCGGGCAAAACGGGCAGGGCCAACGCGGCCAGGGGCAACCGGGGCAAGGTCGAGGCAAGAGTGGAAACAATCCCGGCGTGGGACAGGGGGGAACCGTTGGCGAGGATCCCAGCGCAAAGACGGCGCTGAAGGATGAGAAGGACAAGACGCAAATCGGCGCAGGGAAACTCCTCATGCAGTGGAAAGAGGAAGGCGTCGGTGAAATTGGAAACCGAGGCGGCGATTACCAGGCCGCCGTGCGCGCGATCAAGGAGGGCGTCGCGGAAGCGATCCGCAATGAGCAGATTCCGCCCGGATATCATTCGGCGATTCAGAAGTATTTCGATCGGCTGCCGGCGGAGGTGCCGAAGAAGTAGGGGAGGCAGGGAGCGCTTTGTCCTCGGGTGCCGAATTGAGGAGACACTAAATACTAAACACTAAAGCCGAAACCGTCTCCCGCCCGCCTCTTGGCCTTTAGAGCAATTGCCAAAAGTTATCTCCGGTAAACGCGGTTCCGTAACGGTTAAAAAGTGGGTCATCCTGAGGGAGCTTTAGCGACTGAAGGACCCCGATCCATTCACGCGAGCTTCCTTAATCGGAAACCCTCTATTGGCAGATGCTCTAGTTTTTAGTGTTTAGTTTTTTGTCTTTGCTCCTCAGCCCAGCTTTTCCTTCCAGTCCGCTTCATTGAAGCCCGTCGTTCCCCAATTCTCCCCAATCACGAAGGGTCGCTTCACCAGGTTTCCGTGGCTCGCGAGCAGCGTGATCGCTTCATCTTCACTCATGCGGGGAAGCTTTTCGCCGAGACTCATTGCGCGGTAGTCGCCGCCGCTCGTGTTGAATAGACGGCGCAATTGGCCGATTTGTTTAAGAACGGCCCGCAATTCCGTTTTGGTTGGCGGCTGTTCCCGGATCGGCAGCAATTCAAACGCGATGCCGCGATCGCGGAGAAACCGGAGCGCTTTGCGGCAGGTGTCGCACTTCTCGTAAGCGTAAACGCGCAGGGACATGGTTCGTGTTTAGCGGGAAACCCGCCCGCGAAAAGCGGTCTCTGGAAAGGTTCGCGCCCGCTTTCGCTAGCGCGGCGCGCCCATAGTATTGCCGGAAGCAAGTTCCCGCTTCGCAAACGCGCCCGCTAAAAGGAGCGCGGATCTTCGATCCGTGGGGCGGGATCGATGGAGCGGAGCTGTTTGCGATATCCGGAAACTCCTATTGGCAGATGCTCTATCTCAAGCACCCGCCCAAAATCCGTGTTTCATCCGGGTTCAATCCGTGGCCCAAATTCTCAATCGCAGCCATGCATTGATGCGCGATGAAGAGGGATCAGTCCTCCGTGGCGACCGCTTCCAGCCGCGCGCGGAAGGCGTTTCGCATGGTGATGCTGGCGATGGTGCTGGCAATGATGAGCACGAGCAGGCCGCCCATCTGGAACATCATCACCGCGAGAAATCCCGCCATCATGTTTCCCAGCCAGCTGATGCCGAGCGCGAGGGGGAACCCTCCCCACTTCATGCGCAGGGAAAACCACGCGACGAGGTAATGGTTGAAAAACAGCTGCGCGACCACGTAGCCCGCCCCTTGCACGAACCAAAAGTAAAACGATGCCGGAGCCTCCGCGAGCATCGGCCCAACGAGAACAAGGGCCGAGATGGCGATGAAGAAGAGCGCCGGAATCAGCGAAACCAAAACGGCGCGCCGCTTCGATTTCAGCAATGCGTCGTAGTAGTTGGGCAGGATCATCAAACTCGAGAGCGTCTTTTCTTTTCGCTCGAGCCGAAAGATGCGCGAAGTGGCGAAGAGGCTTTCGAAGATCGCAACCAGGGACGCCATGACGAACAGGGCGGAAAAGAACCCGAGAACTTCGCGTGAGCTGCGGTCGAAATAGGTCGAAGCCACCCAAATGGCGGCACCCAGATAGACGACAAATTTGATGCGCGCCAAACGAAGGCCGCCGTGCAGGAAGTAATAGTCGCGCCAGCAGATTGCATCGTCCCATGCGCGGCTTGGTCGCGATTTTACGAGCGCCTGGCAGGCGCGGCGCAACGATTTCCCGCCGAAAGTTGACGCGGTTTTTGCCGATTCTTCGCAAAAGCGATCAAAGAGCAGCCATGCTGCGAGAAAAGCGATCGCGCCGCCGACCAGGAGTGCGAGACAGCCACCGCCAACATCGATCGGGGTGCCACGGTTTTGCAGGATTTCGCTGAGCAGCGACGGGGTGGAGAAATGCCCAATCAACGCTTCGCTTTGTGCCTGTAGCGGCCACGGAATGGACGCGAAGAATACTGGAGAGCGAACGTAGGCAACGCCGATAATGCACGCGATGACCGAGGCCACCCCGGTCCTCGGAGTTAAGACCGACCCAAGCAGGCCCACATTGCATGCGAAGAAGAGAAAGGCCCCGAGCAGCGCGTAGCAGCCGAAGACTTGATCCATGCGCACGCCGCCCAGTGTGATCGCGAGCATCGCGAAAGGCAGTTGGACCAGCAGGAGCAGCAGACCGCCGACCATGCGGCTCGTGCCTTTTCCCAGCAGGATGGCGACCGGGCTCAGGTCTGTCATCCGCAGCAATCCGAGCGTGCCTTCTTCCTTCTCCTCCGTGATCGACGAGGCGAAGTAGCTCATTCCCGCCACGCAAATCACGACGAAGTTCATCCAAACGACGGAGCTGAAAAAGGACAATCCCGTCGCGCCGCCGAAGAAGGTCAACGAACTCGCGCGAAAGATCGAGAAAAGCACGGCGACCGCGATGCCGAGCCGCGCCCAAAGAAGCGTTTTCGAGCGCGTGTCATCACGCACGGATCTGCCGAACAGCGCCAGGAGAGCGTTCAGGTTCATGAATCTTCCGCGGCCGCGCCCTGGATGCGCAGGTAAATGCCGCGGCTTACAAGGATGAGGACGGGGACCGTCAGAAATATTCCTACGGTCACCGCGATATACTCGTCACGATGGGGGACGGCATCGACACAGACTCCGAAAACGATGTTCCAGAGCGTCGCCAGCGCGATCGCTGCGGGCAGCGCGCCTCGTCGCAACAGGAGGGAGAGCCAAACCACCGACAGGAGCAGCAAAATGGACTGGAGAAAGACGTAAACGGCGATGGCCACCTCGTCGCGTTCATTTTCCCACTCGAAGTTTGAGAAGGCGAGTTCTCTGGTGAGTTCGCGGGTAAGCGAATCCCATGTCGCGGCCGCGCCCACTCCCGCGAGAATTACCCACGGCAGGAGACACGGCAGAAACCCGAGAACTTTTTGGCGGATGATCTTCCCAGTGGTCCATGGCAGTCCCACGAGACTTGATAGAGTCTGGCGGCGGCGCTCGACGCCGAAAATGCGGCCTGTTTGGAGCAACACCTCGAGCCCAGCGCACAGTCCAGCGATGGCCATTACGATCGTTCCGATGACTTCCGAACGGTCCTGGTAATAGTAGCTGCGCGTTTGCCTCGTGATCATCCAGGCGACGCAAATATAGATCACGGCTCCCAACACGAGTCGCGCGAAAAAACCGAAGCGCCCGCCGATCATGAAGTGAAAATCCTTCCATGCGAGTGGGAGTCGCGACCACGTGCGCGGGACCCACTTGAATCGGTGCCGCTGCCCCTGGCCATGTTTGCGTTTCGGCCGTGTCACGACCTCCCCGGTCTGCGCGCAGAAACGATCGAAGATCAGCCATGCGCCCGCGAAGCACACGGAGCCTCCAATCAGGTTGAACCAAATGTGGCTCATCGGCAGTTCGCCACCCCACCCGGTTGGCCCCAGCAGCCGAAACATCGCCCACATTGGATTGGCCTGGAGCACCATCGTCCAGAACTCCTCCTTCCAACTGCCGTCGCCCATACCGATTCCCGCCGGCGTCATGCCTGGCCGAATGCCATAGTACATCGAGCCGATTGGCAGGAGCACATAGAGGATCAGGCCGGCCGCTGCTGTCAGGAACCCGGCGCGCAACGTCGTGCGCGAGTAGACGGAGGCAAGCAGCGAGAGATTGCAGAGAAAAAACGTGACGGATCCCAGGATCGCGTAAGCGCTCCAGACCTGGGTGAGACTCACGCCTCCGAGAGTGATCGCCAGGATCGTAAACGGCACCTGCACCGCGAGCAGCATCAGCGCTCCTGCGAGCCGCGAAGTGCTCTTGCCGAAGAGAATCGCGACGGGGCTGAGGTTTGTCATTCTGAGGAGAGGCAGTGTTTCATCCTCCTTCTCTTCCGAGATTGCAGAGGGAAAAATGCTCAGCGCCGCGATGCCGATGAATGCGACATTCAGCACCATCACCATGGAGAAAAATTCCCGGCCTGGCGCGGGATACCGCGAAAATGAGCGCTCATTCCCCCACAAGATGAGCAGGATCACGCAGATCAGCGTCGCTCTCAAAATCGTAGGCAGCCGGGCGCGCGTATCCTCGCGAACGGACCGGTAAAAGAGCGCGACGAGCGGCCTGATTCTTTGCATCTGAACTACTGCCGCACGCCCGGCTCGGTCAGATCCATGAAGGCCTGGTTCAGGTGCTTCACATCCTCACTGAATGCGACGACCTGCCCGCCCGCGCCGATCGCGGCGGAAAGGATCGCATTTGGGGATAGCTGATCGCGATCGAAGCTCAGCTCGTATTCGGCTACGCCATCCTGCGGCGGTTGCACCGCGCGCATGCCAGGCAGGGCCTGCAGTGCGTCCACCACGGGTGGGTGCTGCGCCGCGAGCGTGAGAATGTAGGCGCCTTCCGTTCCTTCGTTCGCGATCAATCCGCGCATCGATCCCGTATACTTTACGGTCCCGCGATCGAGGATCGTCACCGCGTCGCACAATTCCGCCAGTTCGCTCAGGATGTGACTGGAGATGAACACGGTCTTCCCGAGGCGTTTCAGTTCCTGGAGGATCTCCATCAGCTCGATCCGCGCGCGCGGGTCCAGGCCGCTCGCCGGCTCATCCAGCAGCAGTAATTCCGGATCGTGCACGAGCACACGCGCCAGGCTCACGCGCTGCTGCATGCCGCGGGAAAGCCCCTGAATGAAATCGTTTTTCCGCCCCTCCATGTCCGTGAGCGCGAGCACGTCTGCGATCGTCTTGTCGCGCTGCGACTGGCTCATCCCGTAGGCGGCGCCGAAAAAGTCGAGGTACTCGAACACGGTCATTTGCCGGTACATCGAGAAATGGTCCGGCATGTACCCGATCTTTCGCCTCACGATGTTGCAGTGCCGCACGACGTCGTGCCCGAAGACCCCGACGCTCCCGTGCTGGGGCTTCAGCAAAGTCGCGAGAATTTTCAGCGTGGTCGTTTTGCCCGCGCCGTTAGGGCCGACAAATCCATGGATGCTTTGCCGCCCGACCGTGAAACTCACGTTCTGCACGGCCACGTGGTTTTTGTACACGTGCCGCAGATGGCGGATATCGATGACGTTTGGATTTTCCATGGTCGAGGTCAGGGAGTGTTCTTGGCGGGCGCGGCGAGATCCTGCACGAACAGCACATAGCTGCTGCCGGCCTGGAAGTCCGAGCTTGCGAGCGGGAACGCCTGCGGCGCGTTTGCGTAAACGAATAGGCGGACGTGCCCGGGATCCGGCGGCCGGGCGAGGGGCACACGGTTATTGTCCGCGCTGCCCGTGAAGCGTTGGGCGAGGCGTGCAGCACCGCCCCGCAATCGCGCAAACGCCGATGCGGTATTTTCCCCGTAGCTATTGTAGCCCTCGTTCACGCCGATCCCGCCGAAGGCATCGCCCAGACTGCGCGACGTTTTGTTCGGAAGGCGCCATTCTCCGGGGAAACCGTTTCCTTCCTGCAAAACGTAAAACTTCAGGCCGTATTGCGCCACGACCGCCGTCACCTGGCCATTGAGGCCCCCAGGCTGCTTGAGTTGGAGCTCGCTCGGGCCGGACTCATTGGCATTCAATGCAAGCGAGCGCACCTCCCACGCTAATCCGGGCCCTTCCATGACGCCTTGATGGTGAAATGGTCGCGAGGAGAAGAGCGGAATGTCCGAGGAAAGGGCCGCCTCGCGCCCCTGCAAAACTTCGCTTCGCGCTCCGCCGCCTTCGCCATGCGACGCGTAGAGGTGGCTCACGCCCGGCATCGCGAACCGATAGGTGCCGCCGCTCGTGGCAAAGGCATGCATCCAATGTCGCACATCCCATTTCGAACCCTCGATCCAGCGCGCCACGGCGACACTGTGATACACTTGCTTCTCACCGTAACCACGCCGTCCGATTACCGTGAAAATCCACGCGAAGAGGGCGACCGTCGCGACGAACCCTCCGATGAGCACGCGATGATCGCGCTTTCGCAGGAAGTAAAACGCCGGCCCCACCAGTCCCACATAGACGAAGGTGAGCGTGTAGATTAGCCCCCACGCGATGTTCGGCTTCGTCACCGTGCTCAGGTCGCGGAAGATTCCGTAGTCTCCATCGTAGTAGAGGTTTTGCGCATCCTTCGACGACTGCGGATTCGGAAACCCCGCCGAATTGAGAAACTCCGACGTAATCTCCGCTCGCGTCGTGGCGTGTCTCACGGCGAGTCCGCCACCCACCGAGAAACGCGGCGCGGGATCGTTCAATACGGCCAGGTCGCCGCTGAACTGGGGAGCTGCGCCATCAGATCCGTTGATGATGTGCACGAGCCCGCCGCGTTTCAGCCAATCGAGGAATGCCTCTCTGCGCGCCGGATCCCACTTGGGTTGGTGATCCATCACCAGGGCTCGCAGTCCATCGGTCGCCGAGACTGTCGGTGGGAAGTTTGCCTCATTGAAAGCCCGCATCCGGACGTTCCGCAAATTGGGCGCATCGAGATCCGCGAGCAAAACCACCGCCGGCGCGCCCGAGTCGGGAGAATCGACCGGAACTTTGCCACCGGCGGGACCGTTCCAGGTGATGCGAAAGTCAGAATAGCCACTGGCGAAGTACGGATAGAACTGCACCGATCGCGTCGCGCCAGGCGCGATGAAAACCTTTTGCAAATAGGGCGCCGCATCACGGGCGCCAAATCCGCCCCCGTCATCGAGCGTGATGACTCCCTCATACGGTTGCCCGCTCGTGTTGCGCACATCGACCGTCAGAATATTGAAGGCATCGGTGACGGCCGTGCCGTCGAATCCCCACTCGGGCTTTCCAATTACCAGCTCCGCGGAAGCGAACGAACAGGCCAGGAGCCACAGGAGGAAAGAAAGCCGAAGACGCATGCTGAGAAATCGGACGCTGACAGAGGGAGTCGACAAGGGGAAGCCGATCATTAGGTTGCTCTTTTCCGCATACGCCACAGTCTCGGCTCCCGCCACGATAAATGGTGTTAGAAACGAGGCCGCGGCAGTTTTTTTGGCAATTCAGAGGTGAGCGACAATAAGGATGTAGCAAGCACGCTTGCGCCGTAGCACGGCTCGCCAGAGCGGCACACGCGAGCCATTCAAGACAGGGCCATGAGTCGGTGAGACTTTGGTGCCAACAAACCGCGCGGCGGCCAACCTAGTGGCGTGGCTTGCCAAAGCTGCGGAAAAAGGTGCCGGTCTCGGCGCCGGTGAGTTTCGGGAGAGGCCTGGATGCCTGTTCTTCTGGTTTCCTTTCGTCCCGCGTTTCTCCTCGGCTTTGGCAATCCAAGCCAACTCGGTTTGGCGCTTCGCGGTGCGCTTTTGGAAGTGGCGATCCCAAAAGAAAGTGAGGCGTCCTTGGATGGCTCATTCCTGACCGCTCTGGCGAGCCTTGCTACGGCGCAAGCGTGTCTTTGGAAAACCTCTAAGGCGCCAGCCGAGCTCCGACCGTTGCGAGGTCGGAAAGCCGATCCGGGTCCTCCTGCCGCGCCGCCCAGCAGATGCTGCGCAATACCAGCACGCGAAAGAGCGGATCGTCGAATGTCCACGTGTAATGTCCGGGGATGCAGCCGACGATCCGGCTCTTCTGCCGTTCCATCGTCCACAGCTCAGGCTGCGGTGAATTATCCTCGATCGACGTGCCCAGCACCGTCACGCGCCCCGTATTCCCGCGCAGCGCCCAGTAAGTTTCATCCGTGAAATGCAGGCGCGTGAACCCGCGTGTGATGGGGTGGTCCGGTTGGGTAAACACGAGATCGAACTCCCCGTGGCGAAATTTCGACCCCATCGTGAATGCGAGTCCCATGCGTTCGGCCGCCGCATCCGGGCCTTTCCCGCCGTCGATGCCGTAGTGAATATAAACCACGCCGCCGCCGCGGGCGTGGAATGCATCCAACCGTGCTGCCAGGTCGTCGTTCCATCCGGGGTTCGCATTGTAAAAGACCGCCACGTCCGCCGCGCCGAGTTGCTCCGTCGTGGGGAAGCCCATGGAGGTCGTCACCTTCACGCCTTCTGCGAGCGGCAGCAGCTTTGCCCAACGTTCCAGCCACAGGGGATAGTCGTGCTCATCGATCCCATGATCCTTTGCGCCCGCGACGAGCAGGACGCGCAGCGGGGCTTTTGAAGTTCCGATACTCTTCGTGCCGCCGAGCACCTTCCGGACTTCCTCCATTTTCCGCGCCGGCGGCATTGGGGGATCGATTCGCGTGATTGGTGCCGGCTCCAGTGGATTGATCAGGAGGAATGCGAGCAGGTCCTCGAGCTGATCCGGCTTCAATCGGTGGCTGAAGTCCTCCGGCATGAGCGATCCCTTCAGCGGTTCGATCGCCGCGACCTGCGCGCGCGGGATTTTATTTTCCGCTCCGCCCGGCAGCGCCGCGATCACTTGCTGATCGTCCACTTTTTTCGCGATCGCATTGAAGCTCGTGCCGTCTTTCAATTTGATCACCGAGCCCGCCTGGTCCGGATTGATCGTCGCCGAGGGCTTCAAGATGTCAGTCAGCACCGATTGCCGATCGCGATGAATCAGGTTTGTCAGGTCCGGTCCGAAGGCCATGCCTTCGCCGCGAATGGTGTGGCACGTGAAGCAGGTTGCTTCGCCGAAGAAGAGCGCTCGCCCGCGGAGCCAGTTGCCGGTGAGATCATCGCGCCGGCCATCGCTGCCCTTGTCGGCCTTGGTGGAGCGTTCCGCCGCCCATGGAACAAAGAGTCGATTCGACGCCAGGCGATGCCTGGCCGACTCGCCAACCACGAGGGACAGATCGGTCCCCGTAGCCGCAGGCATTGTGAGTTTAAACGCATGCAGCCGTCCCGGACTTTCATCCACCACCGGCGTCGGCCCGCCTCCGCGCAGCACCACCTTTTGCGTGGCCACGGGATCCTTTGACGGGTCCCAATCGAGTTTCGCCCCAGGCTGCACCGCCGGCACAAACGGGTTCGAAAGATCCACTTTTCCGCGCAGCGACAGCGTGGCGCTCTCAGCCCGCGCCGCTTGCAAGAACTCCTCATGCTCTGCCGAGCCCGCGGCGAAAACGGTCGTCGCCGCAAGCGAGCTGTGCGGCAGCATGCATTCCACCGGTGACCCGCCCGAACCTGCCGTCATGGCCATCACGCCATTCAGCGAAACTTGCAGATCGAGTTGCGGATGCTGCGCGATGCCGCCGGTCGTTTTCCATGCATCCGGAAGCGGCAGCGTGATTGCATAATTCACCGGGTCCGTTTGCCGCGCGACACGCAATGCGAGCGTCCGCCGGTCTTCGCTGAGGGTCAGCCCGAGCACGTCGACCCAGCGCCGCGGCGTGGCCATCTGATCGCGCACGATTTGATAGCCCGGCCGCACGGTCTCGAAACGATCGCCCGCGCTCACATGCTCGCCGGCTTCGACCTTCACGTGCTTTTGCGCCGTCGCCCAATCCCTGGGATCAAGCGGCCGATCGAAGGCGATGCGAAACTCATCGGGCGCCGCCGCCCACGCGAGCACCGGCTGAGGGAGTTCGCGCGCCGCGTAGCGCACTTTGAAAAGCCGTCCTTCGCCCGCAGGCCCAGTTCCCCAGTCGGGCGGCCCGCTGTGACACGCGATCACGATATCGCCCTGCGGCGTCACGCAATTGTCGACCGTCAGCAGGTTCAGGCAGGCGATGAGGTGATTCTGCGCGACGTATCCGAGCTCGGTCTTCGCCAACTTTGTGCGCCAGATCTTGCCGCGACTCTCGCCGCAGACGAGCGCGTCCCCTCGCCAATGCGCAGGACCAAAGTGCGGGCCGCCATTTACGCCTTCATTGAAGACCATCCCCACTGCGCTTTGGTGCTGCGGCCCATACTCCGCCGTCGGCGGTTCATCGAGCACATCGGGGAGATGTTTCGGATGCCGCGGCGGGAAGCCGTAATGCTTGCCGGGCTGAATATGCAATAGCTCGTCGAGCGGGTTGCCATTCGGCATCCACGTCGCGCCTTCCTGTTCTGTGGCGAAGAGATCGCCGGCCGAGTTAAAGGCGAGCGCGCACGTAAAGCGCACGCCGGTGCAAACCGTCTCGCGCTTTGAAAAATCGGCACTCAGGCGTTGGATCGTCCCGTGCGTGCCCTTGATGTCGAACTGCGAGCGCCCGGTGTTTTTGTCGATGACGTAGGCGTCCGCAAAGTTCTGCGTGCCCAGGCCGAAATAATATGAGCCGTCCTTCGGATCCTGCGCGAGCCCCACGGTGTCCACGCCGTGGAAGCTTTCTTTCCATCCGGTCGCGACGATCTTTTCCTCCTCCGCCTTCCCGTCGCGATTACGATCGAGAAAGAGCGAGATCTTCCCTTTGCTCGCCACGAGCACACCGTCGCCGCGCGGATCATCCTTCGGGAGGAGCACCATGCCGATCGGCCCGCGCATCGTCTTCTCATTCCAAAACATCTCGGCCTTATCCTCCAGTCCGTCGCCGTTTGTGTCACTGAGCAGGTAGATGCGGCCGTCATAGCCGAGCGCCACGAGTTTTCCGTCATGACGATAGCGGACGTTGTTGATATTGCCGATCTTCAGCGGCAGTTCCTGCGCCGTGAAACCCGGCACGAGCATTTGCACCACGGGCGGATCTTTCACCATTTCCAAGGGATGTCCCTTCGCCCCGCTCAGCAGTGCATTGAGCTTCACTGTTTTTCCGAGCAGCGCATGCTCGACGTTGAGCCGCTCCTGGTCCGATAGCGCGCGATCGTAAACGAGAACCTCCGCGATTGCGCCGTCCAGGGAGCCTTGCGCAAACGGCGGCTGGCCCTGGTCGTTGGAATAGATGCGCCCGCCGATCGCGATTTGGTCGAAGCCGATCATCGATTCCAATCGATCCCGCGCGCCGCCTTTGAAGCCATCCAGGAAAACTTCGTTCCCGCCAGGCGCGATGCGCGAGCGAACGGTGAACACGTGAAATCCGCCGAACGGGCGTTCCGCCGCGTTCATGATCCCCGGCTCCAACAAATCCTTCGCGCCGGTTGCGCCGGCCGACTCCACGTTCACGACGCTCAGCGTATCCGTGGCTGTTGGCCCGAAATCTAAATTGAGCCCGCTCGTGTAGTCGTTTTTCCCCGCTTCTGCGGTGCCAAACATCGCGGAAAACTTGCCGGCGTTCGCGCGTGGCGCGGCGAGGATGAAGATCGTCGCCGCGGGGGAAAGCTGCCGCGGACCGCTGATCGTGAGCACGTCATCCTTGCCGTCGAACTTCCAATAGGCGCACTCGCCATCTGTCATCAGGGTGGGCCGAAGCGCGGCGGTTAGTTGCATGGCCGTCCGCCCCTTCCCGGAGCCATCTAGCACGATATCCACCGGCGAGAGCGTGCCGATCGGCGGGAATGATTGCGCGCGACGGAGTTCGCCCTGCGCCGAGGCGTCGAGCCACAATGCCAGACCTTCTTTCACTGGCGGCTCCGCAGCGCGAATGGGAATGACGGCCGCGCTGGCGATGAGGGTGCAGAGCAGGGTTCGCTTCATGGGTGGAAAGGAGTGGAGTGCTCGCGAGCAAGCGCGTGGCACCTGACTGCCAAATACAGAAACCCGCGCCCGTCGAGGAGAGAAAGGGAGCATGGGCCTCCGGCCCGTAACGGAGGACTCCCCAAGGACCATACGCGTCATTCCAGGATTTTTCCTAAGTGAGGCAGATTCATCGACGCTGGCGCAGCGCCAAACGTAGTTCCCGGCAACCCGCTCTACTCTATTCGCGATGACCCCAGTTACGGGCCGGAGGCCCATGCTCCCTTGGTTGCGGCTTCGCCGCGCTGGGTCTCCAGTAGTTAAATCACCGCGTCCGCGAAACAAACTCCGCCCCCAACCGCTGAAACGACTGCAGCGCCGCCTGCCAGACTCCCTCGGCGAGCACCATCTTCCCCTCCGCTTTCTTCGCTCCATATTCCTCCACCGTAATCCCGTCGTAGTGCCAAACCCAGCCGCTCGCCGTTTTGCGCGATTCGCGCAGAAACGCCTCCAGTTCCTCCACCGAGCATTCCAAGGGGAATGTTTCCTCGATCACCACCGGCTTGTCCGTGACGCATTCCGCGAGCGCCCGCGGCGCTTCATCCGGCTGCTTCGTCTTCGGGTAAATGTGCACCGAGAGGAAATCGACATGCTTCGCCACCTCCTTCGGCAGGAATCCGGAAAGATGCTGCCAACCCGTCACCCAAGGCAGCATCCCGACGGTGATCATGGTGTCCTTGTCCTTCTCGCGAATCGCGGCGGTGAGCGTGTCGATCCACGCTGCGGCGATCTCCATGCGCGGCCGGCCCGCTGGCTCGCGAACGATATTTTGAAGGAAGTCGTAACCGCCCAGTAGCGCCCCGGAGTACCACTTCTCCGTCTTTTCGCCCGGCACGACTGGCTCGTTTATCAGGTCGTAGCAAAACACCGCCGGCTTCCCCGCGCATTCGCCCGCGATGGCACGCCAAAAGATGGCCTGCTGTTTCCACCGAGCGGCATCGTCCATGCCATCATACCACTTCGGCCGGTCCGCTGGCCGATAACACGCCAGGCCGGTGATATCGAGATACACGCCGGTTTTCTCCGCCAGGGCAATGAGGTCGCGAAGTTTCGCCAGGGCTGCCGGATTTGGCTCATTGGCAGCACTCATGAACTTACCGAACTGCAAATGCACGCGGACGAGATTTCCGCCGAGGGCTTTGATTTCAGCGAAGTCCCCCGCGATGACATTCCAATCCTCCCAGAAGTCCTCCATGAGCCGCCCATGATTTCCGTAATTCAAGCCCCACGGAACGAAGTCCGTGCCCGATGGTTCCGTGACGAACCCTTTGCCATCCTTCCCCACCCGCACGCGCTCGAGCGCGAAGCACGAGGTCGTAAGAAGCCAGAGAGCCGGTAGCAGCCAAAGGACTATCAGTTTCGCGATGCGATGCCTCAGCGCGAGGAGGTTGCCGGAGGCTGCGGACGACTCGCCCTCTCC
>CBHXZU010000053.1:0-14696 GCA_966125105.1 uncultured Prosthecobacter sp. | reverse complement strand
CGCTGGATTTTCAAAGGG
The DNA here is from genome assembly GCA_966125105.1 of uncultured Prosthecobacter sp. Taxonomy (GTDB): domain Bacteria; phylum Verrucomicrobiota; class Verrucomicrobiia; order Chthoniobacterales; family Chthoniobacteraceae; genus SXWH01. The sequence continues at coordinate 14,678 of CBHXZU010000053.1, read as the reverse complement.
TTGAAGTTTCGCGCGGTCCCGTGTGGCGGGGGAGGCGTGTCTTGCGTTTGGAAGCGTGATCTCCAGCACGTTTTTTGCAGACGTGACTACACGCCTGCCCGTCATTCGTGGCCACCTTCGCGCGAAGGTGCTGGTTCACGTCTCCAATCAATAACCGGAACCAATTTTCTGGGCATGCTATAAGTGGGACCATGACGGGCGCCGGCTCTGCAAACGTTAAGAACCCGTCATGCAACCGAACCGTTAACTCCTATCTTGCTTCCCTCGCTTAGGGCCTCAGTCTGTGACATGCGCCGCCGCACAGGCGCACCATGCCTAACGCACGTTCGCGCCTCGGACTGTTTGTGCTGCTGTGGCTAGTCTTCCGCATCAGCCCGGTCGCGTTCGCCCAAACTCCGGCCGAAATCCTCGAGCAGGCGGGAACACTCGAGAACGCGGCAAAGCGCCGCGATGTTGTTGCGCAGCTTCGGGCCATCGAACTGGATCGGCGTCAAAAGGCAGAGCAGGTGGCGACCGCGCGTCGCTGGCCGAAGCGGACGGTGCTTCGCGACGGCAGCGTCCGCGAACTGGTGGATGTGAGCGCCAACGGTCCTGTCTATTTCACGACGCACAATACGAACGCGGCGATCTCGACGGGCACGAATCTGCTACAGGCTGCTCCATTTAACTTAACCGGCGCTGGGATCAGGATCGGGGTATGGGACGCTGGGACCCCGCGAGCGACGCACGATGAACTCAATGGCCGGGTTACGCTTCGGGAAGCCGCCGGGGAAAATGGGCACTCCACGCATGTGGCCGGCACGCTCGCCGCAAGTGGTGTCCAACTTTCCGCTCGCGGCATGGCGCCGGCCGCGCTCATCGAGAGTTGGGACTTCAACGCCGACAAGAGCGAGATGACCTCCGCCGGAGCCGCCTATCCCGGTGAGCCTGGAAAAGTTTATCTTTCCAATCACAGCTATGGATTCATTTCCGGCTGGAACCTGAGCGGCAGCGGAGTGGTCACTTGGGATTGGTGGGGCACGGGAACCACGGCCGCCGGCGTGGAGGATGACTTTGGCAAGTATCAGACCTATCCTCGCGACACCGATGCCATCGCGGTCAGCCTCCCGTACTACCTGATATTCCGGAGTGCCGGAAATGACCGGAGCGATAACCCGACACCGGGGACGCTCGTCGCCTTGACTGCAAACGGAACGACGCCCGTGGCGTACGACCCCGCGCTCCATCCGGGTGGCGATGGAACCTACAAGGGCGGCGGGTACGACACGATTGGTTTCGACGCCGTGGCAAAGAATGTCATCACGGTCGGTTCGGTCGGCGACGCGGTGTCAAATGGAGAGCGTTCGATCGCGAATGCCTACATGAGCGGTTACTCGGCTTGGGGGCCCACGGATGATGGCCGCATCAAACCGGACATCGTTGCGAACGGTGAGAGCCTGTATTCCAGCTACTCGGGCAGCGATTCGTCCTACACCTTCTTGAGCGGGACCAGCATGAGCACGCCAAACGCCACGGGTTCCGCGGCGGTGCTCATTTCCTACTTCGACCAACTGTTTCCCGGTCACGCGATGCGCGCCAGCACCCTGAAAGCGCTCATCATTCACACGGCTGACGATCTCGGGACGCCGGGGCCGGATTACCAATATGGGTGGGGTTTGATGAATGCGAAAGCTGCTGCCGATTTGGTCCAGAGCTATCGGGCGAATCCGGGCACGCAGCGCATCATCGAGGACCGAGTCTCGACTACTCGAACGCTGGTCTCGCATCCCTTTACTTGGGATGGCGTGAGCCCCATCCGGGCGACGCTATGTTGGACGGATCCTGCGGGGACCTCGACGACGACGAGCGACAGCCGCACTGCCAGGCTCGTGAACAATCTGAATCTCGAGCTCGTAGGCCCCAACGGCGCGACCTTCCTGCCGTATGTGATGCCTTACGTGGGGGATTGGACAGTCGGCATGCTCGGCGCCGCGGCAGTGACGGGAGTGAACAACACGGACAATGTAGAGCAGGTCTTCCTCGCCGCACCGTCCGGCGCCGGGCAGTGCCAGGCGCGCGTTTCCTTCTCCGGTTCCCTTACGAATGGCTCACAGCAATACTCCCTGATCATCACTGGCGGCGCTTCGACGGGTACCGCCCCGGCACCAGGGCTGAGTAGTGTATCGCCCGCCACGAGCACGGGCGGCGCAATGACGCTGACCGTCACGGGGACGAATATTCTCCTCGGCGCAACCGTGAAACTCACGCGAGCCGGCGCGGCCGATGTGGTGGCATCGGGCATCGAGGTTTTCGGAAATGGCTTGAGGGCGAGGATCGATTCAACGGGAATGGCGGGCGGCTTGTGGGACCTCAAGCTGTTGAATCCCGACGGGCAAAGCGTGACCTTGCCCAACGCCTTTTCCGTTCCGGCGGTCGGGAGGACAGAAGCGCTGGAAACGGGGATTTTCGGTTGGTCGCACACCGCGCCGATCGGAACGGATGCATGGGCGCTCGCCACAAATGACAGTCATTCGCCTTCGCACTCCTTCTTTGCGCCCGGCCCGGCGACTCGTTCGGAGCAGCATCTGATTTCTCCCGCCTTTGAAGTGCCTGCGACGGGCCCGGGTCTGCAAATCAGTTTCTGGCACAAGTTCACATTCCAGAGCGGAGGATCTGACGGCGGGGTCATGGAGCTCTCGGTCGATGGTGGAGCTTATTTCGGAATTAATGATGCGGGTTCCGGCGTGACTTTCGGGAGCGGCGGTTACACGGGCACGATTTCATCCAGCGGCAGTGCTTCCACGCGCAATCCTCTCGCAGGGTTGAGCGGCTGGATCGGCACCAGTGATTGGGAGCAGACGACGATCAACGTGACGGACACGGCGAAGTTCGCCGGCAAGATCCTGCGCGCGCGGTGGCGCCTCGGCACCAATAACTCTACCGCAAGCGCGGGTTGGCATATCGATGACCTGACTATCACCGGCGCGAACCTGGGAAATCTTTCGCCCTGGATCACCACGGCGGCAGCGGCAGCGCCTTCCCTGGTGACAGGCACGAACACTCAGCTCACGGCAATGGCGGGCGATGACGCGGGAGAATCCGGCCTCATCTACACGTGGTCCGTGAATGACGAGGTCGGCGCTCCGATCACCATTAGTCCGAATGGCACCAATGCGGCAAAGACTTCGACGGCGACATTCTCCAAGGCGGGAAATTTCACCTTCACGCTTACCGTAACGGACGGGGGAGGGAAGACGGTCACCAACACGGCAAACGTGCAGGTGAATCAAACCTTAACGACCCTGACCCTGTCGCCAAAGTCAGCGGCGGTTCGCGTGACGAAGACTCAGACCTTCACCGCGGTGGGCACGGATCAATTCAACCGTCTAATGACAAATGCGCCTGCCGTAACCTGGTCCACCACGGGCGGCGGAACGATCAACGCTTCGGGCCTGTTCACCGCGGGCCTGGTGCCCGGCGGACCGCATACGGTGACCGCGGCAAGCGGGGCGGTTTCACGCGATGCGACCGTCACCATTTTGCCCAACAGTGTTCCGGTCGTGGCAAATGATGGATTCTCAGGGAACGAGGACTTAGCGATCAATGGCAACGTCTTGAGCAATGACTCGGATCCCGAGGGCGATCCGATGTCCGCAATCCTGGTGACAAACGCCGCGCACGGAAGCGTGTCGCTGAATGCGAATGGATCATTCACGTATGCGCCTGTGCCGAATTACTTCGGTCCTGATGGTTTTAATTACAAAGTGAACGACGGAATTGGGGACTCCGCGTCGGCGGTGGTTTCCATCACGGTAAATCCCGTTAACGATGCCCCCGTTGCGGTGAATGACACCGCGAATGGGAACGAGGATTCGCAACTGGCCGGCAATGTCCTCGCCAATGATACCGACATCGAGGGCAATGCGCTCACGGCCGAACTGATCGCCAACGTTGCCCACGGAGTCTTGGTCCTGAACGCAAACGGATCATTCACCTACACCCCTGCGCAAAACTATTCGGGCGCAGACTCATTCATCTACCGCGCAAACGATGGCACTGCGAATTCCAACACGGCGACGGTGACGATCACGGTAGCTGCGGTGAATGATCCGCCAGTAGCGGTGAATGATGTATTCGTTGGGAACGAGGACGTCGTCTTCAATGGAAATGTAATCGCCAACGATTCCGACGTGGAGGGAAGCAGCCTTACCGCGGCGCTCGTCGCCAATGTTTCGCATGGCACGGTGACGCTGAACCCAAACGGCACCTTCAGCTACACCCCGGCAGCGAATTACGCGGGCGCCGATTCATTCACCTACCGCGTGAATGACGGAAATGCGGACTCGAACGTCGCGACCGTCACCTTCGACGTGCAACCCGTGAATGACGCGCCTTTCGCCGTGAATGATTCGGTGAATCTCGTCGAGGACACGTCATTCAGCGGCAATGTCCTCGCCAACGACACGGACGTGGAAGGGAACTCCTTGAATGCCGCTCTGGTCACGGATGTTGCCCACGGAGTCCTGATCCTGAATGCAAACGGAACTTTCACGTATACCCCAGCGCAAAATTATGCGGGCCTAGATTCGTTTAGCTATCGAGCCAACGACGGCGCGCTGAACTCCAACGTGGCAACGGTGGCCATCACCGTGAGCGCAACCAACGACGCGCCGGTGGCCGTGAACGACGCGTTTAGCGGAAACGAAGATTTTCCCATCAACGGAAACGTGATCGCGAACGATACTGACGTCGAAGGAAGCACGCTGACCGCAACCCTTTTGTCAGACGTCGTCAACGGCACCTTAACGCTCAATGCCAATGGCACGTTCACCTACACGCCCGGTCCGAATTATGCCGGTAGCGATTCGTTCCTTTATCGCGCAAACGATGGCACCGCGGATTCGAACGTTGCCCTGGTCACGATCACCGTAAATCCCGTCAACGATGGCCCAGTGGCGGTGAATGACACGGCGAGTGGAAACGAGGACGCAATCATCAATGGAAATGTCCTCGGCAATGACTCGGATGCCGAAGGGACGACTCTTGCCGCAAGCCTCGTCACTGGCACCGCGCACGGGGCGTTGACGCTGAACTCGAACGGCTCGTTTACCTACACGCCCGCGCAAAACTATTTCGGTCCGGACTCGTTTTCGTACCAAGCGTCCGACGGCCTTGCGGAATCAAACGTCGCAACGGTGACGATCACCGTCAGCGCGATCAACGATGCGCCCGTCGCCGTAAACGATGCATTTTCCGGCAACGAGGACACCGCGGTCGTGGGAGGAGTCCTCGGCAACGACACAGACGTGGAAAATGCGAGCCTGACGGCAAATCTCGTCTCGCAACCGAGTCACGGCACCGTGGTGCTGAATGCCAACGGCACCTTCAATTACACTCCGGCGCACGATTATGCCGGATCAGACAGCTTCACCTACAAGGCGAGCGATGGAGAATCTGAATCCGCTGCGGCCGCGGTAACGATCACGCTGAATCCCATCAATGACCCGCCCATCGCTGCGGCCGATACATTTGCCGGTAATGAAGACACGGTGATCCAGGGTAACGTCGCTGCGAATGACTCCGATGTGGATGGACCGGCGATGGCGGCCAGCGTGATCGCGGAGCCAGTGCACGGCGCGCTTTCGCTGAATGCAGACGGTTCCTTTACCTACACCCCTGCGGCGAACTTCAACGGTCCCGATTCCTTCACTTACAAGATGAGCGATGGGACGTCGGAATCCGCGCCGGCCGCGGTTTCATTGGTGGTGAACGCGGTAAACGATGCGCCGGTCGCGGTGGCTGACGCGCTGGCCGGCACTCAAGGGCTGGCGCTCACGGGCGCGGTGCTTGGCAATGATTCAGACGTCGATGGCGATTCGCTGACCGCCGTCTTGGTGGCCGGTCCGTTGAACGGCTCGCTGACGTTGAACGCGAACGGCGGGGTGAATTACGTGGCTAATTCCGGTTTTACCGGGAGTGATTCGTTTACCTACAAGGTGAGCGACGGTGTCAGTGATTCGAATGTCGTGACTGTCACGCTCACGGTTGGCGGAGTTCTCTTCTCCACTTGGACATCTCAGAACTTCACGAATCAAGAAATTCAGGCCGGGCTTGCGGCGGATCTTATCGATTTCGACCGGGATGGGTTGGTGAACCTTATCGAATACGCGATCGGCTCGAATCCTCGCGTGCCAAACGCCGGTCCGGTGCCGCAGATCTTGTCAGACACAATGGGGGACCGTCGTCTTACGTTCGTGTACTCGCGGCCGTCGGGTTTGTCGGGCATTGTTTACGGGGTGGAGGTTTCCGCGGACATGGTGAAGTGGGATCCGCTTCCGGTGAGCGAGGTCGCCAGTAATTCGGGGCAGGAGACGGTGGTGGTCCGGGATTCGGTAGTCTCTTTGCAGGAAACGCGTCGATTCATGCGGCTCCAGGTGCAGCGGACGGGGAACTGAGGGAGCGCATTTTTCTGGGGCGTGGGCGGTTCTTAAGGTCTGCTGCCGGCGACGTATTTCTCGTGGATGGCTCGGGTCCTTCAGTCGCTTAGGCTCCATCAGGATGACTGGCTTTTCGTTCCTCGCCCTGCCTTTCCCCGGCATTGCTTCCCCTGGCTTTACTTCCGCGGCTCTCCTCGCCTGCACTAATTTCTCCACAGCGGTTGTTGCCCAACAAACAAACAGCCGGAACCCATTCCGGGATCTTACGGTGAACAGCGCTTCTTACGCCGCGCGCGGCTGTCGCTATGGACTGACGACGAGTTGTGCGCGGTAGAAGCGGGGTGCGGGTTGCAATGGGCTTTCCGTGATCTCCAGCAGGTTGCCGGCGGCCGTGACGGCGGCGCCGAGCTTTTCCCAACTCCGGAGATCCTCCGATACCTCGAGTTGATATCGCTTTCCGGCGACGGTGGAGACACGGATTCGCATGCCCTCGGGCACACGCTCGATTTCACTGATGCGGAATGCGCTGGTTGCGAGATGAGGATCGGTCCCGGCCAGGTACTCGGCGAGATTGGATTGCCCGTCTTCGTCAGCGTCCATCGCCGCATCGGCCCCATCGTTCGGGTTGAGGCCGCGCGCGGTTTCCCATGTGTCCGGCATTCCATCCATATCGGTGTCGGACGGCGCGGATTCCGAGATGCTGTAGGCGAGGTCCGCGTCGAAATACGCGTCGGGATCGGCGCTGCCCGTGAGGTGCAGTTCGATGGCGAGCGAGTTTTTGCCGGGCTGCAGAAGATTTCGATACTGGGTGAGATCGATCGATTCGAATGTGCCAGCAGGGTGCGCCGACGCGGGCGTGTCGTAATCGACCGCGGTCGTGGGCAACGATCGGCGAGCGACTTCCTGACCGTTGAGGAACGCGATGAATCCATCGTTGTAGTTCACCCGCAAGGTGACCGTTGAGATGGTCGGGACAGGGGCGCTCACGGCAAACTCTTTCCGAAGGAACGTGGTGACCGGCTTGGTTGGCCCGTACGGGATTGCTGTCGCGAGGCCGGGTAAGCCTGCGCCGAGGGGAGCCGTGCCGCTGTCCCAGCCGCCATCGCGGTAAGTGACGTTTCGCCACGCGGTCCCGAGGCTCCGATTCCGCGCGTGAAACTTCCACCGGTCGCCTGCGGCGATTGCGAGATGGGTGTTGCTGTTCCGGGCGCGTCCGGGCGTGCCGTTGATGGCGCTACTCGTCCAGTTGAGCGGCTCATTGCCGAACATCGACAAATCGACGCGTTCCAGCGATGCGCCCGCAGTCGCGGCCGTCGGCCAGGGGGCCTTGTCGTTATACTGCGCGCGATCCACGCGGAGTGGAGGATTTCCCGCGGTGGGATTCGGCCTCAGCAGTTCGATGGATTCGCCGCCGTCACCAAGATCGAAGAGAGCCCCGAATAGCGCCACGTCGCCGGGCACATTGTGCGCGGCAGCGAATGCGGATACGGTGAATGAAGCCGTGTCCACCAGCAGAACGCGGCCGCCGGGCGCTACGGTTGCTCCAGCAGGGAAGGCGAATCCCCCGGCTCCTTCGAGCGTCCAGCCTTCGAGCAAAACGGGAGCGGCGCTCACATTCGTGAGTTCGATGAACTCCGCGCTCCCTGCACGTGGCGCATACATGATCTCGCTGATCACTACCGGCCCGACGCGCGGGCCGCTATTTGGCGCGCCTGAGCCTCCGCGAAAGTCTGTCTTCGAAGCCGGCGCGCTGACACCGAAGCTGTGGGAGACTAAGTGCCCGAAGTCGAAGCCAGTGCTTGTCGGAATGCGGCCCTGCGAGACGCCGTCATCCGATGCTCCGAACCTTTGTCCGCAAATGTGGCCAGTCAGGTTGCCGGCAGCGTCCGCGGAACTCAGGTAGACCGCGTCGCCGCCTTGCCCGAGGCCAAATGGGACAATGGCCGCGGCAGTGGGAGCTGCGGGATTGAAGTCGACCTCGTAGAAGACGCGGTAGCCACCAGCAGGGACGATGGTGCCAGCGGGCACGCGATACTTCTTGAGCGTTGCGCGCGCAGGATCGGCGGGATCGTAGCTGTCGCTCAGCCACCAGCCGGAGATGTCGATCGGCGTGGCGGTCGGATTGTGAATCTCGATCGCGTCTTCCAGCGGCGTGTTGCTCTTTGCGATCACTTCATTGATGATCAATCCCGGCGCGTACGGCGGGACGGGATCGTCAGCCCCCGGCGAACCATGGATGGCGGCGCTGGCTCGCCAGTTCGTGGCGTCTTCACCGGGGCCGATCCGGTTGAGCGAATAGCCGAGTCCATCCGGCCCCAGCGGCCACGGCGGGTTCGCATCGTATTCGACCTCGTCAACGGCGGCACCTTCCGGCGTAAGCACGCGGATGCGTTCTCCGGAGTTGTTCAGATTCTTGAAAAACACTCCGTGAATCGGGACCGCGGGATATCGGCTGGAGAAGGCGGTGGGATTCGCGACGAGCACGACATAAGCGCCAGCGGGAACGACGGTGCCGGGAGCAAAGGTGAAGTCGAGACCATCGAGCTTGCAGCCACCGATCTGGAGAGGTGCCGCGCCCGTGTTCTTGAGTTCGATGAACTCGAACTCATCGGCGTCTTCAAAGGCGGCGTCGCCCAGCGGCCGATGCATAAGCTCGGTGATCCGCAGCGAGTCCAGGGCGGCGGCTACCTCGAAAGTTGCGCGGCGGATATTGCTCCAATTCGTCGTGGCGCCATTCACGTTGCGTGCCCGGGCGGCGAACTGCGCGGGTCCATTGATGGTCAGCGCCGAGGTGTAGGCGATCGCTGTCGCGCTTGGCGCTCCGCCGGTGGCGCGCGGATCGGTGCCATCGGTCGTGTAGTAAATCGTCGTCGCGCCGGCGGTGTTCTGATGGGAGAGGCTGATAGTTTGTCCCACGGCTACTTCGCCACCATTCAGGCTCCAGATGGGCGGTTTGACGATGCTTCCGATCTGAGTGCGAACGTTTGTGTTTCGAGCGGCGATGAAGCTGCGCAAGCTGGCGAAGCTGCCGCCATCTGCATTCGGGTCTTCGGCCAGCGCAGGACCGAGCACGGGTTCCAATTGATCGAGCCAGGCATTCAGCGACGTGGTGGAAAGCGGCCCGTCCAGCAGTTCGGTAAAGAGCTGCCGATAGACCTGGCCGAACCAGTAGTGGTCGAGGAATTGCCGCTGATACTGGCGCGAGTTCGCCTGGCCGGATCCGCCGCTGAAGATGTTCCAGGTGGTATTCGAGAAACCGCCATCGAGATCCCATGGCAGGTAAAGGCGGCGATGCTGCAAGGAGGGCAGCCAATCCGCGCAGAAGCTATTCTTGCCCTGGTCGGATGCGCTCTTCGTGAAGAGTCCGTCGGTGTTCGCCATCCACGCCTCGATTGCGGCCATCGTCAGCATGGAATGCACGTCCACCCAAGCTTGCGCGTCGGCTTCGAAGTTCGCGGGGGGCGAGTTGGGCGCGCGAAAGGGAAGGTAATTGAGGTGATTGTGCGTGGGGCTGTCCGTCGTCGCGACAGACGAATCGAGGAAAAGCCCACCGTTCACTTCGTAGAGCCACGATGCGCGCTCGCGATACATGCCGCGATTGCGGAGGAAGGCTTTGTCGCGCTGCTCCGGAGAGGTGTAGAGGCCGACGTATTGTCCATTCACCACCAGCCGCACCCAGGCGGCGTAGAAGGCATTCGTGGGGTAAAAGCCGGCCTCGGCCGCGAGGCGGTGCATGTTCATCGCGAAGCCTTCTTTCAGCACGCCATTACCGCTGCCGTTCTCCAGCGAGATCTTCTTCAGGCCCCGAATCGATTGGCCTTCGACGTATTCATTCACGTCGATCTTCAGGGAAACTTTCTGCGGATTTCCTTCGTCGGGCAGGGCTGGATCGCTCTTGCGCCGGATCTGCACCGTGATCGCGGTGGCCGCGCTGTTGGGCGGATTCGGTCCTTCCATCCACATGAGGCAGGGCTCGCGGATGTTGAGGACGGGATCGTAAAAGTTGGTATCGCGCTTGATCGCATCCCACTTCTGCGGGTCGATCTGGATGTGAATCGTCTCGACCTTGAAGGGGTTGAAAATCGCGGGCCACTCGTCCTGCGCGGGGGCGGGGAGCCCGAGCGCGTGAACGAGATTCAGGATGAAGAGGACAAAAAGCGCCGGATAACGAGGCATCGGAGACTGAGGTGCGGACGTGCCCGCTCGGAGGCGCAGGGGGCGGACGCGGGCAAGTTAACCAGGGTTAGCCTGCAAGCAAGTTTCAGCCCAATGCCCGCTGGGGGCGTATGCTTTACCGAGGAAGCAAACAAAAAGCGCGCGACCGTTTCCGATCGCGCGCTTTGCTGAATCTTTGCGAGCTACTCGCTTGGTAGCGAAAGCTACTTCTTAGTAGCGGTAGTGCTCGGGCTTGAAGGGGCCTTCCGGAGAAACGCCGAGATACTCAGCCTGCTTCTTCGTAAGCTTCGTCAGCACCACGCCGATCTTCTCGAGGTGCAGGCGCGCGACTTCTTCGTCGAGCTGCTTCGGCAGGCGATACACGTCCGCCTTGTAGGTGCCTTTGTTCTTCCAGAGATCGATCTGCGCGAGCGTCTGGTTGCTGAAGCTGTTGCTCATCACAAACGAAGGGTGGCCGGTGGCGCAGCCGAGGTTCACGAGCCGGCCTTCCGCGAGGAGATACACCGTGCGCTTGTTGGGCAGGATGTATTTGTCGTACTGCGGCTTCACCTCGATGCGCTTCACGCCCTTGAGGTTGTTCAGGCGGTCGACCTGGATCTCGTTGTCGAAGTGACCGATGTTACAAATGATCGCCTGGTCTTTCATCTTCGTGATGTGCTCCAGCGTGATCACGTCGCAGTTGCCGGTCGTGGTGACGTAGATGTCGCCGATGCCGAGCGTGCTCTCGATCGTGTTCACTTCGAAGCCTTCCATCGCTGCCTGGAGCGCGTTAATCGGATCGATCTCCGTCACGATCACGCGAGCGCCGAAGCCCTTGAGCGAATGCGCCGAGCCCTTGCCCACATCACCGTAGCCGCAGACGACCGCGACCTTGCCGGCGATCATCACGTCGGTGGCGCGCTTGAGGCCGTCGGCGAGTGATTCGCGGCAGCCGTAGAGGTTGTCGAACTTCGACTTCGTCACCGAGTCGTTCACGTTGATCGCCGGAACGAGCAGCTTGCCCGCTTCCTTCATCTGGTAGAGGCGATGCACGCCCGTGGTCGTCTCTTCGGAAACACCCTTCCATTCCTTCACCAGCGCCGTCCAGAAACCAGGGCGCTCCTTCGCCACGCGCTTGAGGAGGTTCTTGATGACCTGCTCTTCGTGCGACTTGCTCTCGCTGTTGACCCACTTCTTGTCGCCCTGCTCGAGCTCGAAGCCTTTGTGAATGAGGAGCGTCACGTCGCCACCGTCGTCCACCACGAGCTGCGGTCCCTTGAGGCCGGGGAAGGTGATCGCATCGAGCGTGCAATCCCAGTATTCCTCGAGGCTCTCGCCCTTCCACGCGAACACCGGCGTGCCGATCTTCGCGATCGCGGCAGCGGCGTGATCCTGCGTGGAGAAAATGTTGCAGCTCGCCCAGCGAACGTCGGCGCCGAGCGCGGTCAGCGTCTCGATCAGCACCGCGGTCTGGATCGTCATGTGCAGCGATCCAGTGATGCGCACGCCCTTCAGCGGCTTCTGCTTCGCATACTTCGCGCGGATGGCCATGAGGCCCGGCATTTCGTACTGCGCGATTTCGATCTCCTTCCGACCCCAGTCGGCGAGAGTGATGTCTTTGACTTTGTAGTCGTCCGAGGCCTTGAGGACTTCATTCAGTACCTTGGTGGCCTTCATGGTCTTATTGCGGGACGGAGTGAGTGCGATCTTGGGCATGGTGGTGTTGTTCGAGAATGGATGCGTCTTCGTGCACGCATCCATGTATCATGATGCGTTGATACAATAAGCTGCGCAATGTAGCCGTCAACTCGTTTTAGGCGTCAGCATTTGCTCGCAAAAGGGCGCGTCCAGCACGGTCGAACCGGAGAGACGCGTCCGGCCGTTTCGTGAGACACTTTACAGGTCTCCTCATGGATATCTTGAGTGGAGGGTGGAACTTTTTGCTGCCAAGAAGAGGCGCCGCATGCGGCGGAGCCAATGAATTAAATGTTCGCGGAATACTCAGAAGGGGAGTCGTTTACGGCGCGAAACGTAGCATCGCCTGGATGCATCGGCCGCGTGCCTGGTCGCATCGACCGCGACTCTTTTTCGACCGGCATGGCGCCGGATCGCGGCGGCAGCCGGCCTGAACAGGGCGGAGCCTTCCCTGATCGGACCGGCCGCATCCCGGAATCAATCGGCCCCGTCCCTGAATCGAACGGACGGTTCCCTGAGTGCAGCGGCTCCTCGCCTGAATGGATCGGCGCCACGGGATGGAGAGGGATTTAGTGCGCGATCAGCACAATTTCGGCTGTTCGAAAGGGCAGGGGACGGAAGTTGGCTCCGTGCTTGCCGGTGTAAAACGAAGCAGGCATTGCGCTGGGATGCGCATTCTCCTCGCGTGGCTCGTTGTCGCCCTGTGCGTGTGTTCGGGAGCGGATCGGCCAAACGTGGTGCTCTTCGTCTGCGACGATCTCGGCAAGCAGCTCGGCTGCTATGGCGACAAGGCGGCGCGCACGCCGAATATCGATGCGCTTGCGCGGGAAGGCGTCCGCTTTAATCGGGCCTTCTGCACCACTGCCAGCTGCTCGGCGTCACGCTCGGTGATTCTCAGCGGGCTGCACAATCACGCAAACGGGCAATTCGGCCACGAGCACAGCTTTCATCACTTTTCGAGTTTTGGTGGAGTGCAGTCGTTGCCAGTGATCCTCGAGAGCGGCGGCTATCGAACGGCGCGGGTCGGAAAGTTCCACGTCGCCCCCGAAGAGGTCTATCGCTTCGGCACGGTCATCCCCGGCAATCCGCGCAATGGCGTGGCGATGGCAAACAACTCACGCGCATTCATCGGCGCGAAAGACGAGAAGCCCTTCTTCCTCTACTTCTGCACCGCGGACCCTCATCGCAGCGGGATCGATAAGGACGCGCCGCTGCATCCGGACCGTTTCGGAAATGGCCCGGCGCATCCCGGTGTGGAGGAGCAGGTGTTCGATCCGAAAGACGTGATCGTTCCGCCGTGGCTGTCCGACACACCCGCGACCCGCGCCGAGCTTGCCAACTATTACCAGGCCATCGCGCGCGTCGACGCCGGTCTCGGCCGCCTCGTCTCCATCCTCAAGGAAACCGGCCAATACGAGAACACCGTCGTCATGTTCACCTCGGACAACGGCCCCGCATTCCCCGGTTCCAAGACCACGCTCTACGAAGCAGGAATGAATCTCCCGCTGATCATCCGCGCTCCCGCGATGAAACGCCCGGGCAGCACGTGCGATACCCTCGTGGCCTGGACCGACCTCACGCCGACCATTCTCGACCTGTGCAAAGTCGCGCCGCCGAAAGACGCGCCCGCAGTCAATAAGATTGCCGACGAGGGCGAGGGACCGCGCGCCGCGAAGAAGCGGCCCTACGAGTTTCACGGCAAATCCTTCGCCGGCGCGTGGGATCAGGAAAAGCCGCTCGAGCGCCCGCCGGTGTTCGCCTCGCACACCTTCCACGAGATCACCATGTATTACCCCATGCGCGTCCTGCGTGGGGATCGCTACAAGTTGATCCTGAACCTCGCGCATCAGCTGCCGTATCCCTTCGCGAGCGATCTCTACGCGAGCGCCGTGTGGCAGGAGGTGTTGAACACCAAAGCAGAGCGGCTGGGTAAACGCAGCGTCCAGGACTTCATCCAGCGCCCGCACTACGAGCTCTACGACCTGCAGGAAGATCCCGACGAAGTCCGCAATCTCGCCACCGACCCCGCGCTGAAGAGCGTGCTCGATGAGATGTCCGCGAAGCTCAAAGCCGCGCAGGAAGCGACCGGCGACCCGTGGGTCGTGAAGTATAAATACGAATAACGATCGCGACGTCACCGCGTCCGGGGAGAGAGGCGCCGGAGCGTCATTGTCCCAAGGAGGGGCGCCTTTCCAGGCGGCCTGCCGCGCGAGCGGCCCAAATTGGGTTCTCCCAGTTGGGACTCCCTTTATCGAAGCCATCTCGGCATTCTCTCCAACCGTGGGCTTTGCCTTTTTCTGTGAGAAGGTGCGCCGAATGTTTCGAGTCATCACCCTTACCCTCTTCACTGCCTTCATCTAGAGCCTGTCCGGAACTTTTGGCTGCGAAAGGGCTGTACTTTGTAAATACTTC
>CBHXZU010000052.1:0-14773 GCA_966125105.1 uncultured Prosthecobacter sp. | reverse complement strand
TGCAACTGCGCCGCGCCGGCCGTCGTGCCGCTGCCTGCGTTGGTGTTACCGTCGTCTAGCGTCATGGTCGCGCCACTCGCGATCTCGAATGTTCCGCCGCCACCGCCGATGACGAAGTTCTTCGTATTCTGGTTCGGATTGAAGGCGCTCGAGTTCACCTTGAAGGTTCCGCCGTTCAGCGTGATCAGACGCGCGCCGGTGGCCCCGAGTCCGCGCGGATCGGTAGTGCCGCCGGGCCCGTTGATGGCGAGCGTGCCGCCATTGATGTTGATGTTCCCGGTGAAGGTATTCGTGCCGGTGAGCGTGAGGGTACCGGCGCCGGCTTTCGTAAGACCGCCGCTGCCGCCAATGACGGCGCTGATCGTGAGGGCTGAGCTGCTTCCGGCCGTGGTGACGATCAATTCCTCGGCGCCGGCGCTCACCACGCCCGTCCCGGAGATGGTGTAGGCATTGCTGGTTCCCCCGGCGAACAAAAGCCCGCCTGCTCCACCCGTGCCGCTCAAGTTAAGATTATTGGCGCCGAGCGCGAGCGATTGGGACGCAGCGGTCGCAGTGATCTTGAGGCTGTTCGCCGTGGCCGCGCCGGTCAGCGTGAGCGCTCCATCGAGCTTTGCATTGGCCGTCGCGGAGCCGCCCGAGGCCGCCATCGCAGTGTAGCCGCTGTAGGCCACGATGTTCCCGCCGGACACGGTCGCCCAATCCGAACCGTTAACCGTTGCGTAGCCACCGAGGATTCCCGCTGCGTTGTTCGAACTCGTCGTGGTCACCTGGTTCAGGTTCGTGCCGGAGCCCGCGGGGTTCACAAAGTCCACCGTGCTGCCTGCAGCGCTGCGAGTGAATGCGCCCAATGCGAGCGTGATCGGGTTGTCCGAAGCGCCGTTGGCGAGGTTCACCGTCGAGCCGAAGCCATTCAGCGTCGTGCTCGCAAAGGTTTGGGAGTTGGAGGTCCCAGACTTCCCGGCAATTTCCAGCGCGCCGCCGCCGAGGACCAATGCCGAGTTGAGGTTCACGATGTTCGCCGCGGGCGTCGCGTTGGCGAAGTCGAGGCGAAGCACACCGCCGTTCACCGTCGTGCTCCCGGTGTAGGAGTTTGCACCCGAAAGTGACCACGTGCCGGTGCCCGTTTTGAGCACGGACGTGGTATTTGTCCCGGAATTGTTGACGATTGCCCCCGCAATCTCGCCAACCCCGGAAGTGGAACCTTGCAACGTCAGCGTCTTGATTCCCCCGCCCGTCGCCGTGAAGTTGCTGGTGAATCGAAGCGTGCCGGTGCCCGCATTATCCAGCGTCGCGGAGCCGGTCGAGGCGCCCAGGTCGATGACCTTCGCCGTGGTTTCCCCGGTTCCTGTGTAGCGGAACGTGTTGCCGGTATTCGATCCGGAACCAACGTGGATCGTGGAACTGGTGCCCAAGGCCCCCGCAATGTTGGAGACCTGCAGGACGCTGCTGTTGATATAAATCTGCCCGGTGAGCTGATTCTCCCCATTCAGAACCACGATGCCGGTGCTTCCCGTGGCATTGTAGATTTCGAAAGGCGCTCCCGAGTTTACCGTGCCGAGCTTCGCATTGATGATGAGCATCGCATTCGTCGCGGCACCGTTGTCGGCGCCGTTCGTAGAGTTGCTGTTGCTCAGCTTGAGAACGCCGTTGCCGGTGGCGCTGATCACAGAGGTGCCGGAAGTCGCCTGCAGCGTGCTGGACCCGCTATTCGAAACCGTGAGGCCGTTGGCGCCGATATCCAGCGTGCCTCCGGTGAAGTTCACGGTCTTCACGCTATTGCCTGTCCCGGAAAGGAGCCAGGTGCCCGTGCCGTTCTTCACGATCGTGACATCCGTGCTCGCAACCTTGCCGCTGATCTCGCCGAGCGCGGTTCCCTGCAAGGTCAGGTTCTTTGCGCCGGTTCCCGTGAACGTCAGGTCGCTGCTGAAGTTCACCTTGCCGGTGCCGACGTTTTCCAGCGTCGCGCCGCCGGTGGTGCCCGCCATGTTGATCACGCGATCGCTCTTTTCGCCCGCGCCCGTGTAGCGAAGCGTGGCCCCGACGGTGCCCGATCCGAGGTGGATCGTGCCGTTCGCCACGCTCGTCGGCGCGCCGAGGTTGCTCGATGCAGTGCCGCCCACCACGCTGTTCAACGTGCCCGCGCTGAGCACGCCGTTGTTCACCGAGATTCCTCCGGTGAAGGTGTTTTCTCCCGCCAACACGACGGTGCCGTTGCCATTGGCGCGCGCGTCTCCGGCCGTGAGCGCATTCGCTCCCGCGAGGGCGCCACTGGTCACCGTGAGCGTTCCCGTTCCGCCGCCAAGCCGGTAGATGCCAGCATCCGCGCCCAGCGTGGAGGCCGTGTAACTGCCGGTCGTCTGCGAGCCGAGATACATCCCGCCGCCTCCCAGCGTGCTCATGTCGTAGACCGTTCCTGTGCCGAGAATCGTATTTACGCCGAAGACGCCCCCGTTCGTCGCGGCGGTGACCACGTTGGTGAAGTTCAGGCTGCCCGGCGCCACATCGAAGCCGATGCCGATGCCGCCCATCTGGGTGGCGCTGGTATTGATGGTCGTCGTGCCGCCGATCAGCGCGTTCGCCGACGCAAAGTTCACGTTGTTGCCGGGAGAAATGCTCAGGGCGCCGAGATAGCCAGAGTTGCTCGTCGCCGGGTTGAGCGTCAGGACCTGGCCGGTGGCATTGGTCAGGTTGGAGAGATTGTTGACCGTCGTGAGTGTCACGGATGCGCCGCCCGTGAGCGCGCCGGTGATGTTCAGATTTCGATTGGTATTCTGATAGAAGTCACCGAGGCGGATGTTCGCAGAGCCATTGACCGTGATGGGGCCGGCATATGTGGACGTGCCATTGTCACCGCCAATGGTCCCACCGTTCAGAATCACCGGATTGCTCATCGTGCCATTGCTCACAGCGAGTTCCGCATTCCCGTTCAGCGTGACGGTGTTGCCCGCCGTCACTCCGGTTCCGTAGCCATTCGTGGCTACCTCATTGACGCCGGCATTCAGAACCACCGCGCCAGTGAAGCCGGTGTTCGCAATCGAAACCTGGAAAGTGCCCGTGGCGCCGGCTGAAGCATTCCGGGTCAACGTGCCCGAGCCGATGAGGGCGCCTGTCGTGTCGATCAAAAGCTTGCTCGTCGTTTTCAGGTCAAAGACCGCGCCGTTTGTTCCAATGGTGATGATCTGGCCCGTGCCAGTATCAGTCTGCGCAGTCGGGCTGAACGCGATGGTTCCGCCATCCACCGTCAGTGGACCAGTGCCCAGGTTGCCAAAGGAGAGCACCGCGACCGTCCCTCCGTTGATCGTAAAGCGGCCCGAGTTCGTGTTCGTCACGTTGATGGCAAGGGTGCCGGCGCCCGACTTTGTCCAGTCCGTCGATCCTGCGATGGTCGCGCTGATCGTGGCGGTATGGGCGCCGTTCGCAACGGTGATCTGCGGGGCCGTGCCGGTCAGGGTCAAAGTATTGGCTGCAGTCCCACCGTTAGTGATCGTGTAACCATCCACATTGAACTCGAGCGCATTCGCATTCAGCGGGCCGGCGAGAGTCACCGTGCCGGCTGTGCCGCCAAAAATTGCTTTATCTGTATTGATGGCAGTGTTGGGCCACGCGATCAAGGCACTGCCGTCCCACCACGCAGCGGTTCCCGTGTTCCAGGTTCCAGTGCCACCAAAGGTGCCATTATTGCCGTCCAAATCCGGGTCCCACTGCAGGTCCGCACCTTGCACGGTAGCGACGGAAATAGCCGCGCAAATGGCCGCGATCGAAGAGAATCGAGCAAGAGAACGGGAGAGCGGACGACGGAAGACGGACTCAGTGGATTGCATTGATGGAGATTGAGACGGAATTAGTCTGCTGATTCCCAAGTGGAACCGTGCGTAGACGGCATTGGGGCCGCGGAACTTAGTAATACGTTTATTTCAGGCAATAAAATGCTCACGCTGATGAGCATTGTCAGTCACTGCCCAAACATACCGCGAACGGGCGTTCCATAGTGAGAGCGGCTTATAATTTCCATAGTCCTTGTTTCGGGCGTCACAAGATCCATACATCCGCCTTGGCGCCGGCAAGGGTTTGGAGTCTCCTGCAAATAAAGGCTCCACCGCACGCTGGCGATGGCGCGTCATTCCAAGGCTGCGGCGAGCACCCTGCACGCAGATGCGAGCCATTCACCTGCGTTCGATCGCATTATGGAAGGTATGCGCGCGAATGGCCAACAGCTCCGACGCTGCGTGTATGGATTTGGACACTGCGTGTATGGATTCAAACCCTGCGTGTTTGGCTTCGCACTCTGCGTGTATGGCGTCTCATGATCCGCTTTCGGCTCTGTTCGCTCCGTGTTGGTTGTCTGACGCTCCTCTTTTGGATCGGAACTAGACGCTTTAGGACCCTTCTCAGACGTTTTTGGAGATACATCGCCCGTGTCTGGAGAAGAACGATTCGTTTTTTGTGCCGAACTCGGCGCAGACGGGCTGGCAAGGGTTTCTGGACGAAGCGGCTTGTCCGACGTAAGTCCTTCGCTGTACTCACGATTCCATGCGTCACGTTTGCGCCCTCCTCTTTCTGCTCTTCACGATCACCAGCCCTGCGGCGGAGTGGCGCAACGACCAGTTTGGTTGCAGCGCGAATGTGCCGGATTCCCAAGGGTGGATGCCAATCGAAGCGCCGAGCACGCCGGCCATGACCGTCCTGGTGGCGATGCACAATCCGCAGAAGCAGGCGGTATTTGGGATCAACGTCCTGCACAATCTGCCCAATGCGAATCTCAAAGACCCCAACACACTGGCCGCGATCGAGAAGACATTGCGCAGCTTGGGGTACCAGTTCTTTGGGCGCGCGACGTTGAATGTCGGAGGGCGCGAATGGGTGCAATTTCCCGTGAACGGCGGAACTCCGCCGAGTTCCGGACTGATCCGCTACACCTCGGCGAACGACCAAGTCTACGTGGTGAGCCTGCTCCGCGGTGGCGGACAAGAGGCCGCGCAGGACCCGGAACTCCTGGGGGCGGCGGCGAGTGTCCAGATTGGCGCCGCGCAAGTGGCAGCGACCACGCCGGCGCAGGCTGCGCCATCCGGACCAGCGCCTGTAGTACCGGGCCTTGCGCCAGTCGCTCCGGCCCCGACTGCGCCAGCTGCGAATGCGCCGTCCGCGGAGAAGCCTGCTGCTGAAACGGCTGACGGTTCGGTAAAGATCGGCTCAATCACCCTGACCAAGGAGCAGGTGCGCATGGGAATCTACGGGATCGCGGGATTGCTCGTGCTCATGATTCTCTTCCGCATCATCGGCGGCGGAAGCAAAGAACAGCGGTAGACGGCGGCAACCATCTGCGCCGTCAGTGGAGCGTTCGTTCAGGTCGGTCCGTCGCGTGATTTCGTTAAATCGCAATGGCAGCGCCGCGCGTTCGTCGCACTTAACGGGACCTTCCTTTCGGCAAATGCGAGCCCGCCGACGTTTGACCTGATGTAGCCTGCATACTTTGAATCGTTTCCCCTCCCCCTTCACGGCGCCGTTCGCGGGTCATCTGTGGTTTCGCGTATGAGAGCGCGGCTTTTCCGAACGGTCTTTGGGGGCGATAGCGGACGGCAGTTTCCGGATCACTCTCTGCGAATAATCCGACCTCAGTTCCGCAGGTCTGGAGACCCGCGCCACCGCCGGCGTGCTTGATGGGCGCCGTTGAATGAAAATCGCGACGAGCATGCCGACCCTGTCCCAGAGTTTGGGGCGGCTGTTCCGCATGCGCTGGGGCGAGGCGGTTACTGCTCCGGCTGCCGATCAATAGTAGTAGTCGTAATCGTAGTACATGGGCTGATAGTTCGGGCCAGGCCCGCGTGATTCCAGGACCCGACGGCGCGCGCTCTGAGAGAGGTTGTTGGGATCATTGATCCACGCGCGCGCCGCGACGGGATCGAGGCCCATCCAGCGACCCGCGAGTTGTTCCAGCTGAGCGCCGCGCAAATCTGGATCGGCGATCGTGGCGGCCCACGCGACGGCAGTTGCGGGATCTTTCTGCACGGCGACCGAGGCGAATTCTTTTACCATCCGATCGCGAGAATCGCCTGCCTCAGACCGCTGCAGCCATTGCGCGGCCGCGCCGATGTCGCGCTGAGCCCACGCGCGAGCGACACTCCCGAGCGCATTGTCGCGGGCGCCGCCCGATGGCAGTGACTCCGCCCATGATCGAGCGGCGTTCACATCGCGATTTGCCCATTGGCCGGCGAGTGAGCTCGCCGACGAGGTTTGCGCCTCCGCGCTCAGTTCGCTCGCGAAAACTTTTCGCGCCTGCTCGAGGTCCGAATATGCCAACTGCTGGACGATGGACGCCTGGGCCGAGCGCTTCGCGTCGCCTTCCGGCAGATTCTTCGCCCAAGCCATGGCTTCTTTCGGCGCGTTCCGCACCCAGCCGTTGAGAATCCACGTAAGATCGGCGGATGGCTGCTTTTCCATCAGCCATTCGGCGGCCGCCTTGGGTTCCGAACGCGCCACCACCCCAGCGATCGACCGGACGGCTTGCATCTTCACCTTCGCGTCGCCGAGTTGATCCACCCACTCCTTCGCGAAATCGAGATTCCCGCTCGCCAGCGAACCCGCGAACTGCGCGAGTTGATTGGAAGCCTGGTCGGCGGGCAACGTCTGGAAGATCTCCGCCGCGCCCTTCGGATCCGACGCCGCCATGCGCGAAAGAAGATTGACCGTGGTCGCGACGCGTTGAGGCCCCTGCGGCAGCAACTCCACAAACCTCAAACCGGATTTGGGATCCTGATTGTAGCTGCCGATAATGCGATTCACGAGATTGTCGCGCTCCTGCCCGGCGGGAATGAGGCGCAGTTGCGCTTCGGCGGCGCCTGGGTCCGTGCCGGCGATCTGGCCGAAGGCAGCACCCAGGGCATCCTGCCGCAAACCGGTTTCGTAAAGTTTGCCCGCCCACTCGATGACGGCCTTTGCGTCCTGCTGAGCCCACGCCTGCGCGATGCTGCGCAGCAGCTTGTTTTGATTTGCTTTATCAGAGAAGCCCTCTGCCCATCGCATGGCCGAGGCTGGGTCCTGCGCCGCCCAGCTTGCCGCGACCGATTGCAAGGCGCGATCACGAGTTACGCCGGACTTCATTCCCTCCGCATTCTTCGCCGCTTCCGCCGGATCCCGCTGCACCCATTGCTCGAAAACCTGGTTGCTCATCCACCCCATCTGATTGGTATCGGGCTGCTCTTGGAGGATCTTCAGCGCGGCCTGCGGATCGCGACGAGCGACGGATTGGATGACGGTTTGCATCAATTGCAGCCGGCGCGAATCGGGCTGCGTCTTAAGGAAAGTCATGGCGGCAGGCAGGTCGACCGCGGACCATTTATCAACCACGCCGGAAAGCAGGCTGTTCCATCCGGTGCCATCATTTCCCGCCTTCACCGCTGCTTCCGCTGCGGCGGCAGGCGCAATCTCCGCCCACCGGGAACCAAGCGCCTGCATGACCTGCCAGCGCTCGGAATACGAGAGGCGCCTCGCCTTTTCGACAGCGGCGGGGATTTCCGCAGCCTGGAGCGCGCGCGTGATTTCACGCAGTCGCACGACGCGGTCGGTGTTATCCGTCAGCCGCAATGCGCCGCGCACGAGCGTGTCGAAGTTTGCGGAGACATTCGCGCTGGATCCGAGCGGCGAATTGGAAGCAAACGCAGACTCCGAATCGGCGGAATTGGTGTAAGCCTGCACGATCTCGCGACGGCCACTGCCAGTCGCCGTTTCGGTCGCCGTCGAAGTCGCGTTTGCCGCAGTGACGTGATCCAAGTCGGAAGATCCGCCCATTAAGTATCCAAGGGCCCACCCGACGACGAGGGTGCAACTCGCAGCGATGATGGCCCGATAAGGTCGGGAGCTGTTCATAAGGAGCAGGTGGGAAATGGGCCGAACGACGACTTCACCAACCATCGAACGGCTCAATCGTTGAAGCACGAACGCTGACACCGCGCCGAGCGCGGAGCCACGTAAATATTTGTTAGCAAAGACGCTGACCGCCGCGGGATGTTCAAACGCTCGTGGTACTCTGTGAGATTCACCAAACGCAGAGGGCCCATGGCCCAGTGTCACACTGTCCATTCCGAAAGGTTGCGTCCCGTTCGTGCCTATTGGATCTGTTCCCCCTGAAATCCAGGCGATAGGAGCCGATGCCTCCGGCATCGAGCGACAGCGCGCGAATTACTCCGCCAAAATCGAGGACACCCGCTGCAGGCAGCGCCTTTCCAGCAGGAACGACGGATGAATGGTCGCCCACATCGCGATGTTTCGCGCCTCCGGCATCGCGCTGCTCTTTGCCGGGATGATGACGGTATCGAGCGGCGTGTAGAGGCTCGTGAACTTCACGCGGCTCAGCACGTGCGAATCCTTTTCCAAGTCACGAAGAAATGCGCTCCGCGGCCGCATTTGCTGCACGCCTGCTCCCGGATGGAGAAAGGCCAACTTCGTTCCATTGTGCGGAGTCGCCATCGTGACGAAATGCTCCACGCGCTTTGCTCCGCCCAAACGCTGCACGTAGTAACGCGAGACCAACCCGCCCATGCTGAATGCCACCAGGTCGAATTTCTGGTTCGGCACGTTTCGATCGACGTAACGCGCGAGTTGATCCGCCAGGCTTTCGATCGGCACCATGCCGGTGCACCGGGAGAGGCTCGGCGCGAACACCACTCGACCCTGTGCCTGCAGGTGCTTTTGCATCCGCCGCATGCAACCCGCATCGGAGTGAATGCCGTGCACGAGGATGACCGGACGCAGATCCGGATTCGGCGGAATTGGAGCGGCGTCAAAATACGACAACGCCCCGGCAATCCATGCGACGATCTGCATTCTAGGAACTTAGCCTAAACTTCGGAGCGCGTCAGCAGGTTCTCGCGACCCGCTGGCTACAGGATGAACGGTTCGCGCTTTCGGTCTTCCAACCATGACCTCGCGCTCGCGGCCAAACGCCTATGCCTTCTTCACAAAGCACGCTTTCAAACCGAGCGCAATGCCATCGATTTTGCACGAGATCTCGTGATCGCCGTCGACGAGTTTAATGCTCTTCGCCTTCGTCCCGCCTTTGATCACTTGCGACGAACCTTTCAACTTGAGGTCTTTGACCAGCGTCACGGCGTCGCCGTCCGCCAGGACGGTCCCAAATGCATCCTTCACCACGCGCGGGCCTGCGGGCGCATCGGGTTCTGCCTCACGTGGCCATTCGTGCCCGCACGTCAGGCACTCCCACTTATCGGGATGCTCCAAAAGATCCGTCATTTCACACATCGGGCACGCGGCTTTGCTCATGCGCGGGAAAATAGCGGTCGTCGGCCAGTGCTGACAACCACGCGAATATTCCCGCTCGTGTTATTGGGCGCCGACAGGAGGCGACTTTAGCCACCCGCCGGATTTCATCCAGTCAGCCACGCGGTCCGGCCAACTCGTGACATCCTTTTCCGTGCGGCGCAGGCCGTAGCCATGACCGCCTTCGGGATAAACGTGCAGCTCCCATTTCACCCCAGCATTTTTCAGCGCAAGCGCGTACTGCAGCGGGCCTTCCACTTTCACGGGATCATCCTGTGAAATCGCCATGAAGGTTGGCGGCGTGGCTTTATCGACCTTCAACTCGGGCGAAATCGTGGTCGGCGCGTCTTTCTGCACGAGGTACGCGGGATAGATGAGAATGCTGAAGTTCGGCCGATGGCTCTTCTGGTCCGTCTCGTCCGCGGCGGGGTAGAGACGCTCGCAGTTGCTTGCCACCGCAGCAAGATGACCGCCGGCGGAGAAACCGAGAATGCCCACGCGCTCAGCGTCGATCCCCCACTCTTTCGCATTTTGGCGAATGAGACTGATGGCCCGCTGCGCATCCTGCACCGGCGGCTCGTGCTTGGGCCGATCTTTCCGCGCTGGCACGCGATACTTCAGCAGCACGGCATTCACGCCGATGGAATTGAACCATTCGCACACCTCGGAGCCTTCGAGATCGTAAGCGAGGATGTTGTAGCCGCCGCCTGGGCAGACTAGAACCGCCGCGCCGGTGTTCTTTTCCGTGGGAGCGCGGAAAACCTGCAGCATGGGATCGGAAACGTTTCCAAGGCGGATCAGCGGTTTGCCCGCCACCAGCCCTGCACCCGGCTTCGACGTGTCCTTTTCTTCACCGACTCGCGCCGTTTCCCCGGGCGCCGGGCCGGACCAAAGTCGAACCGGCGCGTCGGCCGCCTGGCTGCAAATGGAGAGGACCGCCATGGCGGCAAGGATCGGTTTTGCGGGCATATTCCGGTGATGAAAGAAGTGGAGAAACAGCAAAACCAGCGCGCGCGCGTTCTCTTGGGGCGCGTGTGTCCTGCCGAAGGGAAGCCTAGGCTGGCGAAGCAGGCTTGCCGCTCTTCGCGCTCTCATAAATCGCATTGATCAATGACACCGCTTTGCGCGCCTCACTGCCGGGGATCGCCGGTTGCCGGCCCTCGCGAATCGCGTGACACAGATCCTCGATTTGCCGCCGATGCCCTTCTGTGCTGATCGCCATCGGGTTTGCCACACCGCCTCCGATGTTTGCACCTCCACCCGCGCCGCTGCGGATCTTTTCGTCCTCCGGTGTCTCCTCCGCGAATTGCCAGAACTTGATCGTGTCGTCCTCCAAAATCACCGAACCCTTGTCACCGCTGATCTCAATCCGCTTGTTCCAGCCCGGATACACGCTCGTCGCGCCTTCGATGACTCCCAGCGCGCCGCTCGCGTATTTCAAAGCCGCCACTGCAGTATCTTCCACAGCGATCCGTTCGTGCGCGAGCAATGCGGTGATGGCTTTCACCTCCACGGGCATACCGACGAGCCACTGCAGCAAGTCGATCGCATGGATGCCCTGGTTCATCAGGGCGCCGCCGCCATCGAGCTCCCACGTCCCGCGCCAGGCGCCGCTGTCATAGTATTGCTGCGTGCGCCACCACTTGATGTAGGCACTCGCGAGAGTGACGCGTCCGAAACGTCCCGCCTCGACTGCGCTCTTCACCGTCTGCGCGCCCTGGCCGAAGCGACTCTGGAAGACTGCGGCCAGAATGCGTCCGGTTTCCTTCGCGCACTCGAGAATGCTGTCCACACGCGCCGGCGAAATCTCCAGCGGCTTTTCGCAAAGCACGTGCTTGCCCGCTTTCATCGCGGCGATTGCGGGATCGGCGTGCGCGCCGCTGGGCGTGGTGATGCAAACGGCGTCGATGTCCGAGCGCTTCAGCAACTCATCCAGCGACGTCACCGCCGCGCATCCATGCTTCTCCGCGAACGGTCCGGGATTTCCGCGGGAAAAAGCAGCGACGAGCTGCGCTTCCGGCACTTGCTTGATCGCTTCCGCATGGAAGCCCGCAATATTTCCGGTGCCGATCAGGGCGAATCGAACGGGATTGGACATGCGCGTTTATTTGCGACGCGCGGCTGATTGAGAAGCGCAATTGGAGGATCACGCGCGATCGAGCGCTCATTCACCATGGCCAGGACAGCCCCCGAGCGGTTCCGGCGGAACGCGCTGCTCCTTGGCGAACCTTCCAGTTTCCCGGCAAATTAGCTTCGTGCCAAAGAGCGCGCATCACTCCCGCAACCGGCGCCGGTTACCTCCAAATAGAACTGAGAGGGCGATAACGAACAGGAAAGCGGTGGAAGGTTCGGGCACGACGCGCAATTGGAACGCGCTTTGGAGGTTCGCATTCCCTGTCGTGGTGAAGGTTACCACTTGGGTCGGCGCATCCGCGGTAAACGTGCCGATGGCGAACTGGCCGGCTCCTCCCGCTGCATTGGTCGTGTTCGGATCCAACGCGACACTTGCTCCGCCGCTTGTTGCAATCACCGGACCACTTGCAAATGGACGCGAGTCATTGGTCCACCATTGGAAGTAATATTCCAATCCAGTCGTCAGGCCACTGATTCCCAACGTGATCGAGCCCGTGAAGTCTGTGGGGTTTTGCTGGTTCGAAACGTAGTTCGCGCCCGCCAGCAACGTCCGGTAGGCAGATGGCAGATTGTTGAAGGGTTCAAAGATTGAGCCAAATCCGTCGAAACCCTGGTGCGCGAAGTTTGGAGCGGCTGTCAGCGTGAAATGGCTGCCTGGCGAAACAGGAGCGCTGCCGCCTGCAGTCACCCAACCGGTAAACGTCACGCCGTTTACGGCCACGGTCGTCGGAACGGAGTTTCCATCGAAGCCCGTGTTTACCGCTTCGACCAGATTCCCGAGGAGGCTGACATCGCCGACGCCACCGATATTGGAAGGCAATCCCCAGGAAACGATTGCGGCTTCCGCGGTGATCATTCCCCACCAGGCACCGAAGCAGATCGCGAGGACCCGTGGACCCGGAGCGTGCCGCATCACGTTCGCCAGCGATTTCGTTCGCATAGGAAACTCCGCCAGGCACGTTTGTATTCCTATTTTCAGGTTCCTACCAACAAAATTGGCCGTCGTTCGTCATAACTATGTTCCTTAGTTTTCGCATTGCTCGACCGCATTAGTCCCGAGTTCGTGAAACTACCGCTCGCACTGCCAAAGCTTCCCATGAAGACGCCGAGATTCTCAGCGACATTCGCCATGTTCCTCCTCGCTTTAGCTGTCGGGGCGCTCGGCTATATGGTTGGTCCAGCGCTTACGCTCGATAAACTGGCGCAGGAAGCGGATTTAATCTTTAAGGCCGAAGCGATCACCAGCCAGCCCGTGGAAGACGCGTCCTTCACAAAGGTATCGGGCTACGGCGCGAGAGAGACGCGTTTCCGAGTGATTTCGCTGATCAAAGGCGCGGCTGTAGGAGATGAGATTCGCTTCCGCCACTATGATGAGGATGCAGGCGGAGGACTGTTTACGCCGCAGTATTATCATTTCGAACCCGGCAGCGTTTACATCGTATGCGCGAAGGAGACGCCGGAAGGCGCGCGGCAAACGAGGAACAACCATACCGCAAAGATGGATCTCGGCTCCCTGCGTTGCCGGGACAAGGCGCCCGTAACCGGCAAGACGCTTCCGGAAATCTATTGGACCGAGTTAATGGCGTTGCGCGACAGCCCCAACGTCGCAGACGTGGTCTACGCTTTGGAACAATTGGGCGGGATGAGCGAAGGATCCGAACGCGCAGGAACGAAAGACTTCTCCCGCCTGGAGGTGCTGAACGCCATCCACAAGCTCGTTGGGCGCGCCGAACCTGAGATCGCAAATGCAGCCATCCGGCTCCTGGGTTCCGGGAGCCCGTATTTATCCGACACCACAGCACCGTATTGGCTCGGGACCATCGGTGTCTCAAACCCGGGACTGGCGCAGATGGATCACGGAACGAGAAATCCCGGCGGTGCGCTCTGCTGGCGTGAACTTGCGGCCGTGGCCAATAGTAACGCGGGCGCAGAGACACGCGCGCTGGCGATCCGAGCCATGGGCCTGGTGAGGGCGCGAGAGATTCATCAGATGATGGATCCGTGGCTGAAATCCCCCGATGCTCCAATTCGCGCTGCGTCTGTGCTGCTCTACACGGATTTTGCCGTCCCCCATTCCTACACGACGGAAGTCTTCGGCGGATTTGCCGCTGACCAGGCGCCTGAAGTCCGCAAATGCGCGGCTTATGCGATCGGATTCACCCAGGATGCTGGGCTCCTCCCAGTGCTCACGAAACTGTTGAAGGATTCCGACGCAGATACGCGTCGAGCCGCGAGGGAGAGCCTGCACTCCTTCCACCCCGAAATCCCCGCAGTGCACGAAGCGCTCAAGGCCGATCTGGATAATCCCGAGACGCATCCGCTCACCCTTCTTACGCTGGCTCGCGACAATCCTGTCCCCTACCTGGAGCAACTCGCCAAAGTGGTGGAGCAGAAGCCGGAGCCGAAGAATTGGGGTGGCGGAGAAATCCCGGCGTTCACCGCGTGGAAGCTTCTTTTCAAACACCTGCGGGCGCAACCGCCGGAGGATATCCGCTCGGGCAAATGGGACCGCTACCTTGATGTGCTCGAGCAGGTCGGCAGTTACTCTTCGTCCGAACCGCGGGACATCTACGCGTTTTACCTTCAGCGCAAGATGCCGAAACGCGCCGCAAAGTATCGCGAGCAGGCCAAAAAGAATGCCGGCTACGACCTCGATTACTTTTTCAACGAGGTGGATAAATCAGCGGAGACGTTTCAGGGGAATTGAGACGGCAAGTGGCAGGGCGATCGGGATTGCGAGGCGGACGCGGATCGTTCTGCAAAGTCCGGAAGCACGCTTGCGCCGTAGCACGGCTCGCCAGAGCGGTCCAAGCGAGCCATCCAAGGAAACCGTCAACCGCGACAGAAGCTCAGCTCACGCTCATGCCGTATCCGCAAGTGGCTCACGGATACAGCTCTGGCGAGCCGTGCTACGGCGCAAGCGTGCTAGCCATGCAGCCACGAACTTGACTGCGTCCAGCATGACGAACCGTCTACTAGCGCGCTTTGCCCCCGTTTACTTCCCGCCGCCGTTGCCGCCGTTGAACGTGAGATAGGTGTATCCCTTCAACGCTCGCTCGTAGGAGTTCAGCAGACGCATGGCTTCGGCGGGCTTGAGGCGGTCGCTCTTGATGGCGACGTCCACCTGCGCCTTCATGAGGCGATTGAGCTCGGCTTCGTCCCACTGGGTCATGCTGAGCACACCGGCGATGGTGCTGCCGTCGAGGGTTTCCTCGATATACCAGCCGCAATCTTCATCATCATCGAGGAAGACGTGCGCCTCATTCACCCGTCCGAAAAGGTTGTGCAGGTCACCCATGATGTCCTGGTAGGCGCCCATGAGGAAGAAGCCGATGTAGTACGGCTGGTTCGGCTTCAATCGATGAAG
>CBHXZU010000051.1:0-14806 GCA_966125105.1 uncultured Prosthecobacter sp. | reverse complement strand
GCGGCGCGTCGATGCGCTAATTGCTCACGGCGATACAGCGCGGGAGTTAATCGTCCATCGATGGGGGGTCTCGAAAGAGAAAGTGGCCGTTATTCCGCACGGAAATTTCATTGGTTCCTATCCGAATAAGATCGGGAGATCTGCAGCCCGACGGCAGATTGGATACGAGCCCGCTGATCGTGTGTTTTTGTTTCTTGGATTAATCCGCCCATACAAAGGCGTCCCAGAAATGATCAGGGAGTTTCGCCAACAGAGTGATGCTAATGCCCGCCTCCTCATTGCGGGCCGCCCAGTGACGTTACCCCTCCAGGAGGAAATTGCGAGCCTAGTGCAGGGGGACGACCGGATCATCTTTCGACCTGGTTTTGTGCGAGACGAAGATGTGCAGGTGTATATGAACGCCGCCGACGTTGTCGTCCTGCCGTATCGTCGGATCCTGACGTCGGGGGCCGCGATCCTGGCCATGGGATTTGGAAAGCCATGCATCGCGCCAAGGTCCGGATGTGTGACGGATGCCTTGGATGCCGAAGGCGCAGTTTTCTTCGATCCGAATGCACCGGATGGCTTGCGGCGAGCCTTCATGGAGATGGACGAAAAGTGGGAACTGCGCGAGAGAATGGGCGAACACAACCTTGAGCGAGCCAGGCGATGGGATTGGGAGACCGTGGCGAGGGCAACGCGTGCCCTCTACGAGGGCTGCGTTGAGCAGTAAGCTGAAAATCGATCAGCGCGTATTCAAATGAGCGCGAAAACGCACACCAGCGTTCCGTCAGGCCACCCGACCAAAGAAGGGCGGATGCCGAACTTCCTTATAATAGGAGCAGCGAAGAGTGGCACCACGTCGCTGGCGGACTATTTGGGGCAGCATCCTGACGTATTCATTCCGCCCACGAACAAAGAGCCGAGTTACTTTGCCCTGCAGGACGGAAGCTTGCCTCTGGCTGGCCCCGCAGCGCCGAAAGTGATTCACGAATTGTGGTATTCGCACTGCATCACTGAGCATGACCGTTACGCGAACCTGTTCGCAGATGCGGGTGACCGTTCTGCCGTTGGCGAGGCGTCTGTGCGCTATTTATATTACGCTCAGGCGGCGGAGCGAATTTGCGCTGCGATGCCCAATGCAAAGTTGGTGGCTGTCCTGAGAGAGCCGGTAAGTCGCCTCTACTCTCATTACTGCATGAATGTGCAGTATCAATTGGAGCCGCTCAGCCTGGCAGACGCGATCGAGGCGGAGCCCGAGCGAATACGAGCGGGTTGGGGTTGGGACTGGCATTATACGAGGGTGGGCAATTACGGGGAGCAACTTCAGCGTTATTTCAGGCTTTTCGATCGGGAGCAAATACAGGTCCTGCTTTACGATGAGTTGGTCAAAGATCAGGTTGGCGTTTTCCAGCGGATCTGCCGCCATATCGGGGTCGAGGACAGCTTCAAGCCGGACATGACATATCGAGGGAAGTCGGCGTATCGGCCCTGGAATCTGTGGCTCGATCGCTGGTTGCACTGGCCGCGTTCCATCAGGCCAGGATGGGAGTCATGGATTCCAAACCGGATCCCGGAGTTTATTAAGAAGCGCCTGGAGGATTGGAACAGCGTTCCCGTGCCGAAAATCGACCGCGCGGTAGCGAAGGACCTGCAGCGCGTCTTCAGGGATGATGTGCAGCAGTTGGAAGACCTCATTGGCAGAAAGACGAACTGGTATGTCTAGGCTTCCAGATAGCGCGGTTCTGGGCGGCGCCACCCAGGCGGTGGAGCATCTATCCGGATATCAACGGCGCGACTTCGAGATCGTTGATTACGGCATGTATGAACTCCCGGGCACAGGGCTTTCGTTTCGCGGTCCGGGGCTCGAATCCTGCGGGGAGGGGAACTACTTCACTTGCATTGGCGCCGCGCAAACTTTCGGCTGCTTTTGCGAGCGCCCGTTTCCGGAGATCCTGGCGGCGAAACTCGGGATTCCTGCATTAAACCTTGGATATGGCGGCGCAGGTCCTGAGTTCTTCGAGAGACAATCCTGCCTCGATCAGCACGTAAATGGCGGACGTTTCCTGGTTCTCCAGGTCATGTCTGGAAGGAGCCAGAGCAATTCGGTTTTCGAATGCAAAGGCCTCGAATACACACGCCGGCGTTCAGATGGAATGAGTATGAGCGCGGATGCTGCATACAATGACCTGATGTGGGGGGTGCCGGCTTTGGGTGGCGGAAAGATCGGTTTGATTGCTCAGAAGGTATTTCGCCGGGCCTTTCAAGTATTGAGATTTCCAAAGGCACTCGCGTCGCGACGGCTAAAGAGGATCGTGGAGGAAACCCGAGTTGCCTGGGTGGAAAGTTATACCCGTTTTCTCGCGCGCGTTGAGGTGCCAGTCGTCCTATTTTGGTTTTCCAAAAGAGAACCCAGCTACCCGGAGAGTGAACGGGACGTTTACTCCCTTTTTGGAGAGTTTCCGCAGCTCGTAAACCAGTCCATGGTCGATCGCGTCCGTGCCAACTCTGACGCGTACGTTCATTGCGTTACCAGCCGAGGAAGCCCCCAACCGCTTTTCAACCGGTGGACCGGATTGCCTGCTGCCGTTAATCCGGCGAACGACCGTCCTGATTTTGCCGGTGCCCCCACGTGGACGAAAAACGTGTACTATCCATCCCCGGAAATGCATGAAGACGCTGCAGAAGCCCTTCTGCCGGTGTGCACGCGCCTTTTGAGCGAACGGAGGCCATCATGAGCGCGGGTTCCGGAGGGGCGGTGAAGCTTTACGTGCGAAATGCAAGCACGTCTGTAATTACGCGCTTGCTGCAAATGACGGTGCTTTTGTGGGTGAATCAGCACCTGCTTCGGCGAATTGCTCCGTCCGAGTACTGCCTATTCCCGCTCGTGGTATCGCTGATGTATTTCGCGGAACTGCTGAAGAACATCGTCACGAGCGGCATCGGTCGTTTTATCGTCGAAGCAGACGCGAAGGCGGATTCTGATGGAGTGACGCGAATCGTGTCGTCCATGTTTCCGGTGGTGTTGGGCTCGGCGCTGGTGCTCGGAATGGCCGCAAGCGTTATCGCGTCAAACCTTGGGTTCGTGATCACCGTGGATCCAGTGTACTTGGGACAAGCGAAGACAATGTTCCTCCTGATGGCAGGCATGCTATGTCTCGACGTGGCCGCTGCGCCCTTTACGGAAGGTGCATACGTGCGTCAGCGGTTTGTCGCTCTGAACATTCTCGATTTGTGCACGGAAGCACTCCGCATCGTGGTCTTGCTTTGCCTGATCCTCGGCGTAAACGCGAGCGTCGTCTGGCTTGTCGTGGCATCGACATCGGCCAACCTGACGAATCTGCTGGTTCGGATCGGTTTCACCCGTCGGTGGATGCCCGCAATGCGCTTAAAGCCCGGGGCGTTCCATTCGGAAACGGCCCTTGCAATTCTCCGGTTCGGAGCCTGGTCAGGGATCCAGGGGATAACGGGCTTGGTTTCCAGCACCGCACCGGCTTTGCTGTTGAATCGATTCGGTTCTCCGTTGGACGTGGCGTCGTTTCACCTGGGTCGAATACCCGAAATGCAGATTCGAAGCCTTGCGTCGGTGGCATCCGCGCCGGCGCGTCCAGCTCTCACTCGCCTTTACGCAATCCAAGGGGAGTCAGTCTTGAAGGACCTATACTATCGAGGCGGGCGGTATCACTTGTGGATTACCCTCCTCCCCATCGTGCCGTTTTTGGCCTTCGGTCCTGAGATCGTCAGGCTCTACGCGGGCGAGCAGTATTCGTCGACTCCCGCAGTCATCATCGCGCTCCTCGGGGCGTACCCCTTCCTCTGGGCGAGTGCCATGTTTTACCAATTGGCTCACGCCATGGGGCGGATTCGCGCTTATTACATTTGCGACACAGTCGTCCAGATTGTGGCGCTTGCGGGAATGTATTGGGCCGTGCGGTATCAGCACATGGGCGCGCCTGGAGCGGGACTTGCCGTGGGACTGGCAGGGGGAATCGTGCACGTCCTGCTGGTGTGGCCCATGGGCCTGCGACTCGTTGGTGCCAAGTGGAAACCATTCTTCAGTGAGACAATCCTGCGCGGAATGTTGCCGTTCGCCGCTGCGCTTGGCGTTGCGGTGGCAGCGCGCGCGTTGATTCCGCTCGATTCGTGGTCCCGGCTTGGGCTGGCGACAGCAGCCGCTTGTGCCACGTATTTCTTCGTTTTGATGACTTTCTGCCTCGATTCGTATGATCGCGGTGTGCTTGCCAACTTGCTGTCGCGCGCGCGAACGGCCGGCAAGGCGGGGACAGTGAGTGCCTCGGAGTTGGGATAAGACGCCAAGCGCTACCCCGGAAACAGAAGAGGTTGCGCGCCGCCAACAGCGTCAACCTCACGAAACGTCATCTCTCGTTCAGACTGAAAGGAGTTAGCATATGTGCCTCGGGAAGCATCGTGTTTATATAGTCTCGTGTCCGGATCTTGATATCCCTGCGGATTCAAATCGCCCCCGCAGCCGATGGGCCGCGCGGAGCATTGGGTGGTTCATTGCGGTTTTGCTGATGGCAACCGCCATCTTTTCAAGCCCGCTGTGCGCGGCGCCCTCCACAGGCTTTTCCGTGCAGGATGTCGTCACTGGAATCGAGCAGCCGATTTCGCTGCGATTCCTTCCGGACGGACGAATGATCGTGCTGCAGAAACGCGGAAAGGTGCTCATTGCAAATGTAACGCAGACGCCCATCGAATCGGCGGTTTACATGGATCTTGCGGATTTAGCGCACACCGCAGGGTTGGATGCGGACCAGGAGCGTGGGGTGCTCGATATGGCGGTGGACCCGGCCTTTCCGAGCGCGCCCTATATCTACATCTTCTATACCCCTGCGAACGGTCCAGCCGGACCACGCGCGCGGGTTTCTCGCTTCACCCACTTGGCAAATTCGGGCGGAATCACGAGCCGCGGGAACCTGGCGAGCGAGGTCGTGTTGTGGGAAGACACGCAAGGTTATGACTCGTGCTGCCACTTTGGCGGTGGCCTCGATTTCGGCCCCGACGGTAACCTATGGTTATCGACTGGAGACCATTTCCAGGGCTCTTACGCGTCGAGCCTGCAGGCCGCGGGCGGCAGCATCCACCGATTCCGTAAGGATGGAAGCATCCCTGCCGATAATCCTTACGTCCAGAACACATCCGCTCTCCCATCCATCTTCGCGTATGGCCTACGAAACCCGTTCCGATCGCGGTGGGATTTTCCATCGGGCCGATACTTCATCGGCGAGGTTGGCGGCAACACACAGTCGATCGCGTGGGAAGATCTGCATGTGATTCGCTATGTCCAATCAACGGGCAAGTTCGTCGATTCCGACTATGGCACTACAAACGACAATGGAAAGTATGACGGGATCAATTTTGGCTGGCCGACGGTGGAGGGCCTGGCGCCGCACACGGACTTCCCCGGCGCGACCATAGATCCGATTGTTGGTGAACCGATTTTCGCGTATCGCCATAACGGCTCGACGTCCGCGATTACTGGCGGAGTCGTTTACCGGGGTTCGCAATTCCCTGCCGAATACCAAGGCGCATATTTTTACGCGGACTCGACGCGCGATTTCGTGCGGTATCTGAAGTTTGACGCGAACGGCAATGTGGCCCCAAACCCAAATCCGGATCCGCTGAGCCTTAAGAATCCAGAGACTGCGAGCTACTCTTTCGACCTCGCGCCTCTCGGACGGGTCGTATTCATGGAAGTCGGCCCGGATGGCGCGCTTTATTTCGTCAGCTTCACGGACGCGGGAGGCGCTTACGGTGAGCCCAACCCCTACGTGCTCGGCGCGGTGCGTCGCTATGTATATGACGGAGGCAACGCTCGCCCTGTCGTGCGCGAGTTCACGGCGACCCCAGTTTCCGGCACCCGCACAGTAAACTTCCAAATACGCGCCGACGACTTTGAGGGCGACAGCATGACGTACCTTGTCAGGTACGGCGACGGCACCACCAGTGGCTCGGCGATGCCACTTGGGCAAGGCACGACCCTAACCGTTTCTCACACCTATGCCGCGGATGGAGTCTACCAGGCAAAGGTCGAAGTTTCC
The DNA here is from genome assembly GCA_966125105.1 of uncultured Prosthecobacter sp. GTDB lineage: Bacteria > Verrucomicrobiota > Verrucomicrobiia > Chthoniobacterales > Chthoniobacteraceae > SXWH01. Next base: position 8,765 of record CBHXZU010000051.1, on the reverse strand, counting down.
GATGGCAAGCACACGACGCCCGCGGAAGCGTCAACCACGGTGCAGGTGGGAACCAAACCGGTCATCACGTCGTTGTTCGCCACGAACAGCCGAAGTGGGGCGGCTCCAAATATGTTCCGGTTTGGAGATACGATTACGTTCGCGGCGACGGCAACGGACGCCGAAGATGGCGCACTGGGCGCGGCCAAATTCTCATGGTCGATATCGTTTGTGCGTCCTGGCAACACGCATCCATCCTTTGGCCCTGTATCGGGGGTCACATCGATCGACTTCCCGATTCCCATGCAAGGCCAGGGATTCAGCGGACCGGTGTATTACCGCTGCTTCCTGACGGTAACGGACTCGAGCGGACTCACCACGGTGGCGACCACCGACATTTTTCCGGAGAAGACAAACATTACGTTTGCGACCGTTCCGTCGGGGATCGTGGCGCAAATCGATGGCAATACCGCGCGGGCGACACCTTTCACGTTAGACACGCTCATTGGCTTTCCTCACGTGGTGACGCTGCAGCCGTATTTGAGCATGAATGGCCGGCAGTATCAATTCAGCCACTGGTCGAACGGGGCGACGACTTCGCAGATTCTCTATCCGGCTCCGGAGACGGACACGACACTAACTGGTTTTTATAACGACGTCGGCGAAGCCCTCACGGTGCCCGCCCAAGGCTTGGCCATGCACCTCACGGTGGAAGCGGGCCTGATTGCGAGTGGCAGCTCAGTGACGGGATGGGAAGATCAGACCAGTAACGGAAACGATCTCCAGGCGCTCGGAAATCCGGCCCTCGTGAGCGGAGGGACCTTTTTCCCGAACGTGGTGCATTTCGATGGAGTGGACGACGCAATGGCGGCGTCCAGTTTCCTCGGTCTTCCGGTGGGAAATGCCGATCGATCGGTGTTTCTCGTTTGCCGTTATAATAGCGTGAATTCCGACGGGCCTGGTTGGGCAGGATTTGCCTATGGCGTGCCGCTCGCCAACCAAACCTTCGGGCTCGCGCTTACCCCCTGGGCGAGTGTTGGCGTCCAAGGGTGGGGCGGTGCAAATGATGCTCCGGCGAGCGTCGCAACGCCAATCGTCGGGAACTGGATTACCCATGCGGCAATCCTGAAGAATGGGGTGCTTCAACAGTATGTGAACGGAAACTTGGTGGGGACCACCAGTCATGCCTTCAATACGGGTTCGGGTGGCATGAGCCTCGGCGAGGAACTGAATGGAGGAAAGAACCTCAACATGGAGGTTGCCGAGGTCATCGTTTACAACCGGGCGATAAGTGCCGCGGAGATGGGCAGCGTAGCCAACTACGTGGCCAGCCACTACGGCTTGGGAGAGATGAACAATGTGGCGCCGTCCGTGAATATCGCCACGCCTCAGAACGGCGCTTTCATCGAAGAGGGCGTCTCGTTGAACCTGGCTGCTTCAGCGACAGATCCGCAACAGGGCGATCTTTCTTCATCGATCGTTTGGGTTTCGAATCTGGATGGAGTTCTTGGAAGTGGCGCATCTCTGACGAAGGTGCTCAGCCCCGGAGTGCATACGATTACGGCCCAAGTCGTGGACCGAGGAGGCCTCATTGGATCGGCATCGGTGTTTGTTTCCGTCGCGCCCGCAGGAGGCGCGACCAACCTCCTTACTTCAGGATTGGTCTTGCAGCTCGAATCGGATCTGAACGTTGCCATGCAGTCCGGCAACGTGGTTGCCGGGTGGCTCGATCAGTCCGGGCTTGGCAACGACCTTGTCGCGGGAGGCGCGCCAAAACTCGTTGCGGGTCAGACGCCGTCGGGTCAGCCGGCGATTGTATTGAACGGAAGTGGAGACCTCCTGCAGCGCAGCGGCTCGCTCGGTGGCATCCCAGGCGGAAACGCGAATCGAACAATGTTCATAGTGGCGAGATACAATGGCGCGAGCGCATGGGCAGGCGTGGCGTACGGCGCCGGCGCGGAGAACCAAGCGTATGGCCTAAATATCAAGGCCGGCAGCGGAGAGTTGGGACTCCAAGGATGGGGATCTGGAAATGATCTTGTATCCTCCACCGCGGGAATGGGAGCCGGCTGGCTTGTGCAATCCGGAACCGTGAGCAATGGGATGGGAACGTTGTATAAGAACGGAGCGCAGATTGCGCAGTTCGCGCACACCTACAGCACGGCTTTAACCCGGTTGGTGATCGGAGAGGAGATCGCCCACTACGGATTTGTGCAAATGGATGTAGCTGCCGTGCTTATCTACAATCGCGCGCTCAGCGCCAGTGAGCGCGCCAGCGTAGAGGCCTATTTGCACGCAAAGTATTTGCAGCCTGCACCTGTAGGAAACACGGCCCCCACGGTAAGCATTACCGCCCCAGCGGCAGGCTCGTCCTTTGTGCAGGGCACGGCAGTTTCTTTCACGGCCACTGCGTCGGACGCCGAAGATGGCAATATCAGCAGCGCGGTGACCTGGACTTCCAACCTGGATGGAAACCTCGGGTCCGGCGCAACAGTATCTGCAAATCTCTCGGTCGGGTCGCACACAATCACGGCGACTGTAAAAGATGCAGGAAATGTTTCCCAATCGGCATCGATTTCGGTGACGATTACTCCACCGGGAGTGATCAACCCGAACGGCCTGTTAATCACGGGATTGGTCGTGCAACTCGAGACCGATCAAGGCGTGCCTACCCAAGGGGCTGGGACGTTGACGGCGTGGCAGGATCAATCGGGATCTGGCAATGATCTATTGGCCAAGGGAGCTCCCAAGCTCAATGTGACGCAAACGCCTGCGGGGAAGGCCGCGATCAGTTTGAACGGCTCCACGGATTACCTGGAGCGCAATGGTTCGCTCGTAGGATTGCCCGCGAGCAACGCGGACCGCACGATGTTCGTCGTCGCGAAATACAATTCCGCCAATGCGTGGGCGGGGGTGGCGTATGGAACGGGAGCGAACAACCAGGCGTTCGGTTTGAACGTCAAGGCGGGCAGCGGGGAACTGGGACTGCAGGGATGGGGTTCCGGGAACGACCTTGTCTCGGCTACCGCGGGAGTCGGAGCCGGCTGGCTCGTGCAGTCCGGAAGCGTAAGCAATGGGACCGTGACCTTGTATAAGAATGGCGCGCAGATCGGCCAATTTGCGCACACCTACAACACGACTCTATCGCGCCTGGTTGTTGGAGAGGAGATCGCGCACTACGGATTCGTGCAGATGGATGTCGCGGCTGTGCTCATCTACAATCGCGCGCTCAACCCCAGTGAACGCGCCGGGGTGGAAGCATATTTGTACGGCAGGTATCTGCAGCCTGCTCCGCCCGCAAATACCGCCCCGACGATCAACATTACAGCGCCTGCGGCCAACTCGACCTTCCCACAGGGCACGTCGGTGACGTTCACAGGCACCGCCTCTGACGCCGAGGATGGAATCTTGAGCAGTGCAATTCGCTGGAGTTCCAACGTCAGCGGAAACCTGGGAACCGGGGCAAGCGTGGCGGCGACACTCACCACGGGCGCGCATACCATCACCGCGACTGTAACCGACGCCGGCAACATCTCCCGAACGGCATCAGTGAATATCACGATAACTCCGGCGCCAGAAACCAACCAGGAGGGTTTGCTGATTACTGGGCTCGTCCTGCAGTTGGAGGCGGATTCGCAGGTAACGCTCCAGTCGGGTAATACCGTGGCCGGTTGGTCGGACCGGTCTGGGAAGGGGAACAACTTGGTAGCAGGAGGCGCTCCGAAATTAAATGTGGTGCAAACTCCTTCCGGCAAGCCGGCGATCACGTTCAATGGAACCAGTGATTTGCTGAAACGCGAGGGATCGATCGTTGGCTTCCCGCAAGGCAATGCCGACAGGACGATGTTCCTTGTAGCCAGATACAATGACGCGAATGTGTGGGCTGGCGCCGCATATGGAACAGGCGCCAACAACCAAGCCTTCGGGCTGATTGCCAGGTCGGGCTCTGGAAGGCTTGGTTTACAAGGATGGGGCAACGGCAACGACCTTGTATCTACTACCGCCGGAGTCGGAGCGGGGTGGATGGTACAGTCTGGATCGCATAGCGGAGGGACTGCATCACTTTACAAGGACGGGACGCAGATCGCGCAATTTACACACACCTACAATACTGGGTCGTCACGCTTCGTCATTGGGGAAGAGATTGCGCACTACGGGTTTGTCAAAATCGACGTGGCGGCCGTGCTCATTTACGACCGGGCACTCACTTCTTCGGAGCGGGCTAGTGTGGATGCTTACCTGCGGGCGAAGTACTTCCAGTAAGCGCGATCGTCTTCGAGAAAACCAAAAGCTATGGACAAAAACGAAACCGTTGCAATCGTCGGGCTCGGCTATGTAGGCCTGCCTCTCTCGTTGCAATTCGTCAGATCGGGAGTCCGCGTAATAGGCATCGACGTCGACGCGTCAAAGGTCGATGCGTTGCACGCCGGTCGCAGTTACATCAAACATATCTCGGCTGACGATGTGCAGGAGCAGATTCAGACGGGACGCTTCACGGCCTCAACTGACTTCGCGAAGATTAGTGAGGCGCAAGGCGTAATCATCTGCGTGCCCACGCCGCTGAATAAAAACCGGGAACCCGACATCACTTATATCCTGCAAACGGGAAGGGCGATCGCCCCACATATGCAGCCGGGAACATTGGTGACGCTGGAGTCGACGACCTACCCTGGGACGACTGATCAGGATCTGCGAGCTGTCCTCGAAGAGGGTTCCGGTTTGAAGGCGGGGGTGGATTTTCACCTCGCGTTCTCTCCCGAGCGTGAAGATCCAGGAAATCCCCAGAGCGTCGTGTCCACCGTCCCGAAACTCGTCGGCGGATTGACGCCCACTTGTCTGAAGCGGGCGATGGCGATCTACGGCCGGGCGATTCAGACCATGGTGCCGGTGTCATCGTGCCGCGTCGCGGAAGCGGCGAAGTTACTCGAGAACATTTTCCGCAGCGTGAATATCGCCCTCGTGAACGAGCTGAAGGTCGTTTACGAAGCGATGGGCATCGACGTGTGGGAAGTGATCAACGCGGCGAAGACGAAGCCGTTTGGATTCATGGCGTTTTACCCGGGGCCGGGCTTGGGCGGGCACTGCATCCCGATCGATCCATTTTATCTTACATGGAAGGCGCGCGAGTACGAGCAAAACACGCGGTTCATCGAGCTGGCAGGTGAGATCAATACGGCCATGCCCGACTACGTCGTCCACCGTGTGGCCGAGGCGTTGAACGAATTTGGCAAAGCAGTAAATGGCAGCCGCATTCTCATTCTGGGGTTGGCTTACAAACCGAATGTTGATGATGACCGGGAATCGCCCAGCTATCGACTACTCGAAAAATTGAAACAACGCGGAGCGGAGATGAGCTATCACGATCCCTATGTTCCGGTAATCCGCATGACCCGCGAGCACCCGCAGTGGGCAGGGCTTGAATCAGTCGCCTGGAACAAGGAGACGCTGCAGGAATTCGATGCCGTGGTGATTGCGACCGCTCACGCTTCCGTGAATTATGCTGAATTGGGAGCGTGGGCGAAGTGCATAGTGGATACCCGCAACGCCATGGCGACCGTGCAGTCCGGCGTGGGGAAGGTATTCAAGGCCTGATCGGCTGGGCCGATAGACGCGATAGTTTTGTGGACGAGTGCCATGACTTTCTGGGAAGAAGTCGCGCAGACGAGGTGGGGAGCTTACATGTCCGAGGTTGAGCGGCGCGTGATCCTCCAAGGCGAGCGCCTGGCGGGAGCGCCCGGACAGGCCTTGGAGGTAGGGTGCGAAGGCGGACGATGGTCGCGAATGTTGGCGGCGCGCGGATGGCAAATGACCTGCACGGACGTGGACGCGCGCGCCTTGGAAGCATGCCAGCGAAGTATTCCCGATGCGCGGTGCATCCTTGCGAATCCCGCAGACTGCTCAATTGATTGCGAGACAGGAGCGTTCTCGCTGTTGCTTTGCATCGAGGTGCCCCCGGTCATTCATTCGGATTGGTTTTTAGGAGAGGCGCACCGGTTACTGGGCGAGGGCGGCATACTAGTGGCAGTGACGTGGAATAGCGTTTCCCTACGCGCGGTGTTGGCGCGCGCGCAGTTCGGTGAGCGTCGGAAAGGGCGCTCTTACGTTTACAAGACGACGTATCGAGATTGGCGGCGGCGATTGTCAGGCACAGGTTTTAGGATGGAAGCCGAGGAAGGTTTTTGTTGGGCGCCATTTGGTCGGGCCAGCAATTCGCGTTGGGTGCCTTTGTTCACCAGGCTGGAGCGACTGTTTGGTTTAAACCGAATCGTCGCTGCGAGCCCGTGGATTGTGTTTGTCGCGCGCAAGGTGAGTTCTCACGCTGACGTAAAGAGCGCCGGACCGAGGAGCACGCCTGTGACGGCGGAAAAGCCGAAGATTCCGTGGAAATGAAGAACAAAGCTCAAAGCGGCGAGGCCTTGGTGGACGCTGCAGAACGCGACATGGCGTCGCCTGTCGCAGATGAAACCCGAGCCGAACGATCGAGGGCCAACGTTGCTGCCCTGCTTGGCTTCTGCGCGGTCCTCGTTGTCGTCTTTTGGAGGACCCTCCTGGAAGTCGGAGGAATGGCGAGCAGCGTGGACCTGCATTCGCACATCCTCCTCGTGCCATTTGTATCCGGCTACCTGGTGTGGATTCGCCGCGACACTTTACCGGCGCGATTCGTGCCTGCACCGATGCCGGCGCTGTTCTTTTTTGGGATCGGCTGCGCTGCGTGGGGGGCGGGATTTTTGTGGTGGCCGAGCGGCCTGGAGCAGGTGTCTGCGGTCAGCCTCGCATTCGTGTTGCTGTTCGTCGGCGGGGTATTCTTGTTCTTCGGCACGGAGTGGGTGAGGCAAACCTTGTTTCCTCTCTGCTTCCTGTTCTTGCTAGTTCCGCTGCCGCCAGGTTTGATCAATGCGCTCGAACACGCATCCAAAATGGCTTCGGCGGAAGCGGCTGATCTTTTGTTTCGTTTGGGAGGGATAAGCTACGTGCGGGACGGCACCACGTTTCACCTTCCTGGGCTCTCTTTGGAGGTTGCGCAGCAATGCAGCGGGATTCGATCGAGCCTCGTGCTCGTGATCACCGGAGCGGTCGCAGCAAACATGCTTCTAAACGCGACTTGGCGGCGATGGTTTCTCGTGTTCCTCGTCATTCCGTTGGGGATCTTGAGAAATGGCTTTCGGATCTTCACGCTGGCTTGGCTGACCATTCACGTGGATCCGGGAGTGATGGCATCGCCGTTGCACCACCACGGCGGGCCAATCTTCTTTCTTCTTTCTTTAGTTCCACTCTTTGCGGCGCTGTGGTGGTTGCGGAAGGGCGATGTGGACGCGCCGATGCGGGCGAAGATTGAGGCTGTTGGTTAGAGCCCGACAAATCACGGCTAAAGCCGGTCTCGGTAGTCTTTCAAAGTTTGCACCGTAGAGGGTGGTGAGCCGCGCCCGCGCCGGAGCGCCGTGGCAGCCGAACAGATTGTCCGCTTGGCGACCGACCTCCTGGAAGCTTGGCGGTAAATCGATTACCCGCAGTCGCAGGAAGAGGCATTGGGGACGGGGCCGCCGGCAGAATCGATCCGCCCACAAGACGCGGCCTGAAGAGATGCCGGAGGTCCACCACATCAGAGTCGATGTGGGTGGAGTGCCGAGCGAACGCCCCGTCAATTGACAGGGTTTAACTGCGTGGCAACGCGCACAAAGGCGGCGCCATCCTCGTCGATTGAGGGCAGAATCCGGTAAGTAAGCGTCTCACTTTCGCCCCCGGAATTGGGAACGGGCGGAGCAATGACTTCTGCCTGGGCGTTTGTCCAAATGGTGAGATTGCTAGAACGTTGGATCTGGTAAACGATTCGCGGGTCATTCGTCCGATGTCGGACAGAGATTGTCAGATACCTTTTGCCGGTAGTCTCATCCCGCATCAACTGAGGCGAGCGCAGTTGCGCCGGTTCGGCAGCCTGCGGATCTGAGTCCAAAACATACTCGAGGAAATTGCTGATACCGTCGCCGTCGGGGTCGCCGTCACGGCCGTCGTTGTAAGAGCCGTCGACCGACGTGCTGAGGCCGTGCATGGATTCCCATTGGTCAGGCAATCCGTCCTGATCGTTGTCAAAAAGTGGGTCGCTTGGGAGGGTGTGCGAAAGTTCGTTCGAAGGGTGACTCTCCAAGTCCGCCGTGTCGTAAGCGGTCACCGCGAAATAATAGGTGGTGCCGGGTTGCAGGTTATCGATCTTTGCGGAAAGGGAGTTTCCGACTTGGATCATTGTTCCATAACTGCCGCTGACCGTGCTGTAATACACGCGGTAGCCGACGATGTTTGCTTCCGGGTTGGCGTCCCACGCCAAGGTGACACTCGCCGAGTGCGCAAAGTTGAGAGGGAGGAATGCGAAGAGAATAAGGAAGATCTGGCGAAGGTATGCTCTCAGCATGGCGACGGACTAACTAGCAGGCGAAATGCCTCGCTTTCTCCCGGTTGTGACCGACTCGTGACGCGCTGCCCGAGAACGGCCGAATCCCGTTTCTTTGTGGTCAGCTGCTGGTGAAGGATCATGAGTGCGATCGAAATGGCTTGGGTGGGCTTTTCGCACTGAATCGTTTAGACCCTGCACCCGCGCAACGTGGTCGCACCTTTGCGGCATTTTACGGTAACCGTGCAGTCACAAAAAACGAATACGCCGTTGGCGTTTTCGCCCTCGAATGGGGAAAAGGGGTTTGCATCGCCGATGGGATGACGCGCTCGGAAGTGTTGGCGCCAGAGCAACTAAATGAGGCGCGAGGCGGCGAGGATTGCGCTCGCTTGGACTTTTCCTC
>CBHXZU010000050.1:0-14904 GCA_966125105.1 uncultured Prosthecobacter sp. | reverse complement strand
TGTAGGGCATCAGGAAGTTGCCCATGTCGTCACGGCTGATGCCGAGCGCGGTCTGCGTCAGGTCGTTCGTGCCGAAGCTGAAGAACTGCGCGGTCTGCGCGATCTCGTCAGCGGTCAGCGCGCCACGCGGCACTTCGATCATCGTGCCCACGAGGTAGTCGAACTTCACCTTCTTCTCCGCCATCACTTCCTTGGCGACGCGGTGGACGATCTCCGTCTGCAGATCGAGCTCCTTCTTGAAGCCCACGAGCGGGATCATCACTTCCGGCTTCACCTTGATCTTCTGCTTCGCCACGTCCGCGGCGGCTTCGAAGATCGCGCGAGCCTGCATCTCCGTGATCTCGGGATACGCGATGCCGAGACGGCAGCCGCGGTGACCGAGCATCGGGTTGAACTCGTGCAGCTGGTGCACACGCTTCTGGATGTCTTCCACCGAGATGCCGATCTTGTTCGACAGATCCTTCTGCTGCTCTTCGGTGTGCGGCAGGAACTCATGCAATGGCGGATCCAGGAGACGGATCGTCGCCGGCAGTCCCTTCAGGGCCTTGAAGATGCCCGTGAAGTCTTCGCGCTGATAAGGCAGGAGCTTCGCGAGCGCCGCCTTGCGCGCTTCCACGTCCGTCGCGAGGATCATCTCACGCATCGCGTCGATCCGGTCGCCTTCGAAGAACATGTGCTCGGTGCGGGTGAGGCCGATGCCCTGGGCGCCGAACGCGATCGCGTTTTCGGTCTGCTCCGGCGTGTCGGCGTTCGTGCGCACCTGGAGACGGGTCGCCTTCGCGCACCAATCCATGAGCGTGTTGAAGCTCTTGAACTTCTCCGTCTTCTGCGCGGCCTTGTCGCCCTGCAGCATGCCGGTGATGATCTCGGAAGGCGCGGTCTTCAGCTCGCCCGCATAAACGGTGCCGGTGGTGCCGTCGATCGAGAGGTAGTCACCTTCGTTGAAGGTCTGGCCCGCAACCGTCACGGTCTTCGCGTCGTAGTCGATCTCGATCGCGCTGGCGCCGCAGATGCAAACCTTGCCCATCTGGCGCGCAACGAGCGCCGCGTGCGAGGACACACCGCCCTTGGCGGTGAGGATGCCTTCCGCCGCGATCATGCCGCGCAGATCTTCCGGCGAGGTCTCGTTGCGAACGAGCAACACCTTCTCGCCCTTGTCGGCCGCAGCAGCGGCGCGATCGGCGTTCAGGTAGATCTTGCCCGAAGCGGCGCCCGGACCGGCCGGGAGACCCTTGGCGAGTTCCTGGGCCTTCTTCACTTCCGCCGCGTCGAAGATCGGCGCGAGGAGCTGGTCGAGCTGATCCGCCGGGTTGCGCAGGATCGCGGTTTCCCAGTCGATGAGCTTCTCCTTCACCATGTCCATGGAGAACTTCAGCGCCGCCGCCGCGGTGCGCTTGCCGTTACGCGTCTGGAGCATGAACAGCTTGCCGTCCTGGATCGTGAACTCCACGTCCTGCACATCCTTGAAGTGCTTCTCGAGGATCGCGCGGACCTTCATCAGCTCCGCGTACGACTTCGGCATCTCCTTCTTGAGCTGCGACACCGGCTCCGGCGTGCGCACGCCAGCCACCACGTCTTCGCCCTGCGCATTGATCAGGAACTCGCCGTAGAACTCATTGGCGCCGTTCGCCGGGTTACGCGTGAACGCGACGCCCGAACCCGAATTTTCACCCGTGTTGCCGTAGACCATCGCCTGCACGTTCACCGCCGTGCCCCACTCGCTCGGGATGTTGTATTTCCGGCGATACACGATCGCGCGGTCATTCATCCACGAGCCAAACACCGCGCCCGCGGCGCCACGGAGCTGCTCCCACGCGTCGTTCGGGAAGGTCTTGCCCGTGCGCTCCTTCACCAGCTTCTTAAAGCGGGCGACGAGCTCCTTGTAGTCGTCCACCGTGAGGTGCGCGTCGTCGATGTCGTCCTCATGCACCTCGTGCTTGTAGTCATGGATGACGACTTCGAAGGGCTCGTGATCTTCGCCCTCGCGCTTCTGCACGCCCATCACCACGTCGCCATACATCTGGATGAAGCGGCGGTAGCAATCCCATGCAAAACGCGGGTTGTTCGTCGCCTTCTCCAGCGCGAGCACGGTCTCGTCATTGAGGCCGAGGTTCAAAATCGTGTCCATCATGCCCGGCATCGAGTCCCGAGCGCCCGAGCGCACCGCCACGAGGAGGGGCATGCCCTTCGCGTCGCCGAACTTGCAGCCCATGATCTTCTCCATGTTGCGGATGCCCGCTTCCATCTGGCCCTGGAGCTCGGCCGGATACGTTTTCTTGTGCGCGTAGAAATACGTGCAGACCTCCGTCGTGATCGTGAACCCGGGAGGCACCGGCAGGCCGATGCGCGTCATTTCCGCGAGGTTCGCGCCCTTGCCGCCGAGAAGCGGCTTCATGCTGCCGTCGCCGTCAGCCTTGCCCGCGCCCCAGGTGTAAACGTACTTCGTCGACTTGCCGGACTTCGCCGCCGGTTTCGCCGATTTGGCGGCCGACTTGGCCGATTTGGCCGGCGCCTTCGTGACTTTCGCCGCAGCCTTCTTGGCCGGGGCTTTCTTCAGTGCTTTTGCCATGATTGTTTAAGGAATGATGGTGGTGTGAAACTCGCGCCCAGAGCAGGCGTAGGAACCATGTCGGACGAAAAGGAGCCGCGCTGTATGGCAGAGAAGGCGCGCAGTTCAAGGCGATTCGCGGGTGTCAATTCTGTTTCGAGATTTTTGCGCGCGACAAGGGGTGCGACACAGCCCTGCAGCTCGCCGGGTCACTCATCCGCGGGAAGGCGCGTTGCGGCGGAGTTTCCCGCGCGTACCGTGGCATTTGCGCCGTGAACCGGGCGGTTTGCCGGCCAAACTTCGGCGTTTCCCTCCTGCACGGCTCCGTTTGCGCCGGGAAACTTCCCGTTTCCCGCGCGACCGGCCACGCCTGCCACCCCACCAGAGGCATTTTCCGCCTGCACAGATCCATTTCCTACCCGCCCAAATCCGCCGCTCGCAGGCCGAAGATAGGTCCTATGCGTCCTATAGGACCCATGGGACCTATCCGCAGCGCCCCCCTGAAAAAGACACCTTTTCCCAAAAAAAACACCCCCCCTCGGAACATACACGAGGGGGTCCCTGTTATGGTGCCGCACATCATTATGAACCACCACATCCGCCGCGGTGACACCATGCTCACCCGCGCCATCCAATGCGCCCTCGAAAATCCCATCGAGAGCGAACTCGCCGCCACCCTGCTCACTGACCTCCAACTCCGCATCGCCGGCATCGAGCAAATCATCGCCCTTCAGCACCACGGCCACGCCGCCATGATTGGCGCCGCCGAAAACCGCCAGGACCACGCCAACGCCCTGCGCGAAACCATGCGCGACCTCGCTCGGATCGCCCGGGTCCTTGATCCCCGCGAATACCCCGACATCGCCCACCAGATGCGCACCGCAAACTTGAAGGTCTACTCCGAGTTGCTCGCCCGCGCGCAGTGCTTCATCGATGCCGCCCGCCCCATGAAAGCAGTCTTCATCGCCTACGGCGCCCCCGCCGACTTCCTCACCCGGATGGAGTCCCAAATCGCCGCCGTCAACGCCGCTGAGCGCCGCAAGTTCGACGGCCAGGGCGAACGCATCAACGCCACCGCCAGCCTCACCACCCAAACCCGCGAAGCCATCCGCGTCCTGCGCCAACTCCAAGTCATCCACGCCAACTTCTACCGCGACCAACCCGGCCTCGCCGCGACTTGGAAGGCCGCGACGCACATCGAACGGGCCCGAAGAGCGAAGCAACAGATTACCGACGATGTCTCGATGATTGCTTTATATAAAGAGACGGAATTCGCCGCCATGAAGTCGAGCTCCGTCGGCAAATCGGGCGATCGTGCAGCATTGGAGTGCCGCTCTCAAAGACGCAGCGAAGTTACCGGGCAACCTTGGGCCTCGAAGGAGACTGGAGAGAGCCCCTCGACAGGCGCTGACGATCCCGGCCTGCACGGCCAAGGCCAGTTGCACCCATAGACGGATCTGCGCTCGTCAGCCCCTTCTAAAGATCAACGCGGCAAGCGTCGCCGGGATCTCGAAATTTCAAGCAGCTCGCTGCTGGAGGTCGGTCGCGCCCGCTCTCCCCGCGCTGGCCGCGCGCATCCCCGGCGTTACACCAAATGTGGCGCGGTACATCCGGATGAAATGGCTGGTTTGTTTAAAGCCAAGCGCAATCCCGACCTCCTTGACGGAAGCTCCCGTGGCCAGCATGGCCGCGGCGCGCTTCATCCGGAGCTCAGAAATAAAGGCGTGCAGATTGACTCCGAAGCGCTGGGCAACGTGACGTTGCAACGTGCGGAGTGAATGCCCCGACGCATTTGCCAACTCCTGCAACCTGTAGTTCGCGCTGCGTGCCAACGGTTCCCAATCCAGCTGGCTCACGGGCACACGAGGTTGCGGATTCGCAGGAGACGGCGTGTTGCAAAGCACGGACAGAATGGAGGGAGGAAACTGCGAGAAGTTGGCCATGAGATGATCGAGCGGTGCAACCCTGCCTTCAGCAGTGGATGTGCCGGAAACGCCGCGCCGGGACTAAAGCCACGAAATTACGCGCTTCAAGCGGTCATGCCGTTACAATCCGATCACATTCTGCGCAGCCAAGCTTCCCTTCTTTGTCGCAGGAGAAGACTGCCGCCCCACGGCTACACTTCAATTTCGCAGGCCCTTGCGGGGACTCGCTTAGCCTACCTTGACCCTCACCCGCCCGCCGCCCAGACTCGACGTGAATGGGACTCGCTCAGTTCATTTTGCGCGAAATGCCGAAAATCACAGCGGCTTGGGAGGCTTTCGCCACGACCCTGTTTCCAGCCACCCGGCAGATGACCGCGCTCGCGCTCCGCGATCATGTGAAGGAGATCCTCGAGGCAGTCGCGAAAGACATCGAGACACCGCAGACGAGGGCCGAGCAGACCGCCAAATCCTTGGGCCAGGCACCGAAACTCCTTCATGCGCCGGAGACCGCGGCGGAGACGCACGCCGTCCTCCGCGCCCAGAGCGGCCTGGATATCAACCAACTCGCGTCCGAGTACCGCGCGCTGCGCGCATCCGTCCTGCAATTGTGGGAGCATTCCGGCGAGATGGGCTCAACCGCTTTCCAGGAGATGATGCGCTTTAACGAAGCGATCGATCAGGCCCTCGCGGAATCCATTCATTTCTTTTCCCGGAGAGTGGAGGAAACGCGGAACCTGCTCCTGGGGGCGGTCGGGGCACGACATGAGGAGCCCGCTCCAGACGATTCTTTTGACCGCCCGCACCTTGACCCGCCGCAGCCAGGGCGAGGAGCTTTCGTCCGTGGCGCAGAGCCTCGTGCGCAGCGGAGCGGCCATCCAGGCCCTGGTCGAGGACCTCGTGGATTTCAGCCGCACCCACCTTGGCGAAGGGATTGTGGCGGAAGTGAGCAAGTGCGACCTGGGGTGTTTGTTGAAGGAAGAGGTGGAACAAGCGCAACTGGCGCACCCCGAAACGCCGATCGTGTTCAGCGCCGCAGGGGATGTTTCGGGAAAATGGGACGGCCCACGGTTGCAACGCGTGCTCCGGAACCTTCTTTCGAATGCCATCGCTTATGGCGCGCGCCGGGCCCCCGTTGCCGTTCGACTCGAAGGCACCGCCCGCGGCATTTCTTTCTCCGTGACGAACTCCGGGGCGCCGATCCCTGCCGACCGGCTCGACCGGCTATTCAATCCCCTGCAACGCGGAGTTTCCGAGGACGCGGAAGGCGCGCGCGGGCATCTCGGGATCGGCCTCTACATCGTGCGTGAGGTCATCAAGGCCCATGGCGGCACGGTGAACGTGCACTCAGATCCGGCAAAAACAGTCTTCACGGTAGAATTGCCGCGAGAGGTCGAGGCGGCGCGCAAACAGCCCTAGTGCTTGCACGCGCCGGAGCATGCGCTCGTCCCCTGCTGCAATGAGAAGAACCAGCTGCAAGCGCTCGATCGCACTGTGCCAGGTTTGCCGCTCGAGCAGGGCCGCGCCGGCACGATGACCCATGACTACGCGCGTCACGGCACCACCACGTTGTAAGCCGCGCTCCACATGGCGGACGGCACTCTGCTCAGCCAGTGCCAACGGTCGGCATCCCCCCAAAAAAAATGGCTGGCCTCCTTAAAGCAAATCGACGTGGAACCTCCCGCCGAGTGCGAACTCCATCTGATCCTCCATAACTACACGACTCACAAACACGCGAAGGGCAAAGGCGACTGTCGCGACATCCGCGGTTTCACTGCACTTCCCCGGCGCTTCCTGGCTCAATATGGTGGAGAGGTTCTTCCGGGACCTGACGGTGAACCTTACAATTCCCACAAGTTTTCAGACGCGCCCTGTTCATGGCGTGCTTTTCGATCTCGGCAGTTCGATGCCGAAGGCATCACAGCAGGTAGCCGGTGTGTCATCCGAGGAACGAGGATGACCACCGGTTCAGATGATAATGAAATGGTCCCCGGCAGGGGACCCAGCGGCTTTCCGTTACCGGAAGTGCGCTCTGCTTGAGGTGGTGCTGGCTTCCCTCCGGGAAGCATCCATTTACACCGCGATCCGGTGGTCACGCTCGTGCCTCGCGTGACGCACCGGCTACAAGCTTTGATCCCTGCGGGATCGAAAACAGAAGCGTGCGGGCCGTTCGAATAATTCGCGCCCGGCCTTGTGGGTAATTGCAAGGACGGTGAACCGCCTCCGCCGCGGGGGTCTTTGGGAGTCTGCCAGACCTTGTTACCGGCGTGGGAAAATACATCGGCCTGCATAACCGCGAGCCGGAGCCGTTCATCTGGACCACTGATAAACTCTCATCCTCAAATTCCGCGCGGACCGCCTGATACGCGCACGTTCTCAGTTTGATAATTATTTACACCAAGCCATTGACTGGTTAATATTAACTTCAATTCAACGCCCCCGCCTTATGCCCATTCGAACCCCGCTCGTTCTCCTCCTTATATTTCTCAGTCTCTCGCGGATTCACGCGGACGTCCTCACGGTTAGCAACCTCCTGGATGATGTCGAGAATCCCCCGCCAGGTTCCCTTCGGAAGACCGTCGCCGATGCGAAAAGCGGTGACACGATCGACTTTGCTCTTTCTGTCACCGGCACCATCGCTCTCGCCGGCGCCGAGCTGGTGTTGGATAAAGACGTTTCCATCCAAGGGCCGGGCGCGTCGGCTCTCGCGATCAGCGGTGATCAAAGGAGCCGTATCATTCGTGTGCCTGCGGGAATCACGGCTACCATTTCAGGGCTCACCATGCGAGACGGGAAAGCTCCCAGAGGAACAGATGCCGCGGGTGTGACGCCCCCAACAGCGGGCGGACCTGGCGGAGCGGTTTATAACTCCGGCACCCTGACCGTGCTCGACTGCGTCTTAACAAATAACGCTGCCGGTGCGGGCGGTGACCGAATCGTAGACGGAAACTTCACGGCTGGACCTGGTGGACACGGAGGCGGAATCGCCAATGCTGCCGGTATTCTCACGCTGCGAAAATGCGTAGTTTCCAATAACAAGGCGGGAGCGGGCGGAATGCAGAGCTCGATTGCACTTGGAGGAAACGGGGGTGGGTTGAGCAATATCGACGGAACGATGATCCTCGTCGATTGCTTCGTCACAGGAAATCTCGCGGGCCCAGGTTCGAAGGGCGGTGATGGAGGAGGTGTTTTTTGCGACGGCGGAACTGCACAATTGACGCGATGCACCCTGCACCAAAACAAACCGGGCTTCGGGTCGGGTTATATCAACACAATCAACACAAACCCGGCGCCGGGTGGTGTTGGCGGAGGCATCGCAATCGCGAAGAATACCATCACGGAAATTAACACCTCCACCATCAGCGGCAACATCTGCGGCGAATCGGAAATCTACAATGGATGGCCGCTGAACAATGGAAGATACGGCACCCGCGGAGCGGGCATCCACACGCAAGGAACGCTCTCAATCATTAGCAGCACGATCTGCAGTAATATCGGCCGCACCGCGGAAATGGAATTCGGGAGTGAGGCGATAGGAGCTGGCCTCTTCGTAGATCAAGGGACAGCCCTCCTCAAAAACAGCATCATTGCTGGCAACTCGGGTCACCGCTTTTCTCCGGATATCGGTGGAGCGGTAATGAGTGCGGGCCACAACTTGATTAGTGTTTTCGATAGCAGATTTGCTTCTGGGATTACCCCAGGAACGAATGGAGACAAAGCAGGCGCGTACGGATTCCCACTACAAACCTACCTTGGGCCGCTTACCGCCGTTGGAACCTGCACCCCGGTCCATCCGTTGCACGCCTATAGCCCGGCTATTGACGCAGGGGACGATCAATTAACGGACGCGGATCAGCGCGGAACGCCGCGCCCAATCGGGGCACACGTCGACATCGGGGCAGTTGAAGCAGAAGCCATTATCGAGTTTGCCAGCTCCGCTACGACGTTTAATGAAGGCCAGGGCACCGTTGCCATCGGGCTCGTTCGCTCGGCGTCCACATCGGGCCCGGCCAGCGCCCAATATTCGATCGCCGGCACGGCGATCGACGGCGCGGATTTCACGATCTCCGGCAGCATAAGTTTTGGGCCTGGGGAAACTCAGAAAACACTTTCACTCACGCTCGTGGCAGACACCGCTGCCGAACTGTCGGAGACAATCGAACTCTCCCTCAACACTCCGTCGACTGGCACCACAATCGGCCCAAAGTCCAGCCACGTGGTCCAGATCAACGACGACGATGGAACCGGAAAGATTGCCTTCGCGTCAGCCGCGAGTTCCATAATCGAGGGCGCGCAGAAGGCGGTTGTTTCGGTTACCAGGACCGACGGGAGTGCAGGTCAACTCTCCGTTGCATTCCAGACGACGGCGGGAACCGCCGGGTCCAGCGACTTCACGTCAGTTTCAGGAACACTGACGTTTGCCCCAGGCGTAACGGAGCAGACTATCGACGTCGCAATCCTGGATGATGGAACGATCGAAAGCCTGGAGTCATTCACCGTCACTCTTTCCGCGATTTCCGGCGGAGGGGCCCTGGTCGATCCGAAGGCGCACACTGTTTCGATCCAGGACGACGACGCGCCAGCCATTCTCCAGTTTGCTTCGAGCGCCAGCACCACGCCGGAATCTGGAAATGCCACGATCACCGTCACCCGCGGAGGGAATACGCTGCGGGCCGTGTCGGCTGGTTATCAAACGAGTGATTGGTCGGCGACGGTCGGGAGCGACTACACCAAGAAATTTGGATCCGTTTCATTTCCCGCTGGTGTTACCGAGCAAACGATCACCGTTCCGATCGTTGAAGATTCGGTTCTCGAAGGGGACGAAACGTTCCAAATCAAGCTTACCTCGCTCTCAGCATACGCGGAGTTAGGTTCCCTCACGACTCACACGGTCACAATTCTGAATAACGATGAGGGACGGCCGCCCGAAATGTTTGCCGTCACGGACAAGAGCGACAACCCCCAAACGCCGGCGGCCGGCTCATTGCGGCAACTCGTCGCGAATGCGCAGTACGGCGACACGATCACCTTCGAGCCCGCCGTCACAGGCGAGATTTCGTTGGGCGGCGCCCAGATTGTCATCGACAAGAAAATAACCCTTATTGGGCCCGGCGCAGAGATCTTGGCCCTTAGCGGAAATGACGTTAGCCGCCTCTTCGAGGTCAAAGCCAGTGGCAGTTTGGCGATCAGCGGCCTTACGCTTCGCAAGGGCAAAGCCACGGATGGGATGCCTGGAGTGCAAACCACGCCCGCCACCGCGGGTGAGCCCGGCGGAGCGATTCTTTCAAGTGGCGACGTGATGCTTGCCGACTGCATCATTGAGAACAATACCGCAGGCCATGGTGGTGATGGCGTCGCGGGCAGTGGCGCAAACGGCGGACATGGCGGGGCGATCGCAAGCTTTGGAAACCTGGCACTCACCCGTTGCGTGCTCACGGATAACCGCGCGGGAAACGGCGGGGATTTCTATTGGAGTTTGCCTTTCACCGGCGGAGTCGGGGGAGACGGAGGAAATGGCGGCGCCGTGGCGAGCATGGGCGGCAGTGTTAAGATTGTGGATTGCTCGATCGAGCGCAACGCGGCCGGTGACGGCGGAACGGGCTACAAAACTGCCGGTTCGCAAGTCACCAAGCAGGGTCGCGGCGGAAGCGGCGGTGGTGTATTTGCAGCCGGAACGTTTTCTATAGTCACGTCCACGCTCGCGCAGAACCGTGCTGGGCTCACGCCTCTCGGCTACATGGCAGCTGACAACGTTGACAAAGCGAGCAACGGCGGAGGGCTCGCCATCTCGACGGGTGCCACGGGGCAGCTCCAGTCTTCAACCATCAGCGGCAATCTCGCGGGTGACGTCTACGCGCCAAACTATGGCTCTACGTCAGTGAGAGGCGGTGGTGGCGGCGGAATCTACAACGGAGGCGCCCTCGGCATGACGAGTTGCACCGTCACCGACAACGAAACCGGTGCGGCACTAGGGATCGCTGGAGGGACCGGCGCCAAGTTTTTCTCTGGTGATGGCGGCGGGATTCTATCACGAGGGGTGCTCACGCTCCGCAATTCCGCCATCGCTTCGAACCGGGTGTCCGAGAAAAGGCCGCCAGACAACATTTCATTTCTGGGCTCCGGGCCGGACGTCAACGGCGCCTTCTCGGACGCGGGACATAACTTCATCTTCGGAGATCCCAAGCTGTCGCTGCTGGAGCACTACGGCGGCCTCACAAAAACGCACGCGCTCCTCCCAGGTAGTCCTCTGCTGGACGCAGGGGACGACACGTTGACCGGCTTGGACCAGCGTGGTTACCCACGCCTCGTCGGGGCGCGTGTCGACATTGGCGCAGTCGAATGGGAGCCGATTGCCGCGAACTCCGTCGCGTTCAGCACGAACACAGTGGAAGTCGCCGAAACCGCCGGCAGCATTACGCTCAATGTGACCCGCAGCGGCAGCACATCTGAAGCGTTGGACGTCGGCTATTCGACCGTCGCGAAGACAGCCACCCCCGACTCAGACTTCATCGCAACGAGCGGCATTCTCCACTTCGACGCAGGGCAGACGGAGGCAACGTTTGCTATCTCGATTCTGGATTCTCCCGGCGTGGAGCCGCCGGAGACATTCGACGTTCTGCTATCAACAGGCGGCGTCGGAGCACTCGTGTATCCGCGCGGAAAAGAGACGATTACCATCTTCGACGATGACGGGCCAGGGACGTTTGTCTTCGCTAGTGCCTCCAGCACGGTCGCAGAAAACGCCGGAAGCGTTCAGCTATCCATCTTGCGAAAGAACGGAGCGGTCGGAACAGCTTCCGTCTCGTACAGTCCTATGAGCCTCCCTAGCGGAACTGTTACATTTGCTCCGGGCGTCACGCAGCAGACGATTACCATTCCGATCCAGGACAACTCCACCTACGAGGGGACGCGCTCGGTCCCGGTAGACCTCAATTTCCCGTCACTCGGAGCCAGCTTGGGCAATCCCTCCCGCCATACACTGACAATCACCGACGACGATTTTCCGGCATTCTCGTTCGCGCTCGCCGCGTCGGAAGTGCTGGAAGGCGGTGGGTTCGTGGCGATCACCGTGAAATCCACCAATGCCCCCGCGCCAGTCACGGTGACCTACTCCACGATTGGCGGAACTGCGGAAGCGAACTCGGACTTCACCGCAAAGTCGGGCACTCTCCAGTTTACTGCCGGCACCTCCCAGAAAACTCTCATCATCCCGATTGTGAATGATAGCCAGGTGGAAGACCCAGAGACCTTCACCGTCACGCTTTCCGCGCCGTCCTCCGGCATGACGCTGGGCACTTCGACCCACACGATCACGATTGTGGATACGGACGTGGGTGGGTTTTCGTTCCCGACCGTGCAATCGCAAGTCGGCGAAGGCCAGTCCGCCTCAATCGTGGTGCAATGCACCAATGCTCCTGGACCAGTAACGGTGAACTACTCGACCAGCGCCGGATCCGCGCAAGCGAATGCCGACTTCACGGCAACGAACGGCACTCTTCAATTTGCTGCCGGCACCTCGCAGGCGACCCTCACCATTCCGATCCTGAATGACTCGATAAGCGAGAACGCGGAGAACTTTACTGTCACGCTATCTTCACCATCGAACGGGATGACGCTGAGCGGCAGCAGCATCCACACTGTCACGATTGTCGACGGAACTGCGCTGCCGACAGTGGGATTTGAGACCGAGCAGAGCAGTGTGTCGGAGTCGGGAGGAGTAGCTCACGTCATCGTCAAGCGCGCGGGAAACACAGCCCTCGCCGCACAGGTCCGGGTCACGGTCTCTGGTGGCACAGCGACGGCTGGCGCGGACTTCGCGCTCGCGTCGAACAACATTACGTTTGCGCCGGGCGTGACCGAACAGTCCGTTGTTATATACCTGACAGATGACTTGGTGACTGAATCCAGCAAGATGTGTGTGCTGACGCTTCAGGCCATCGGAGCAAACACAGTGCTAGGCCAGACCACAGATCATATAATGACGATTGTGGATGACGACGCGCTCGAAGAAGCGACCAAGGGATCGTTTGCTGGAATCCTCGAGCATGAGCCGAGTGGCTTCCGGGGGGCAATCGCGGTTAATACGACCGGGGCGGGCCGTGTAAGTGGAATCATGCGAGTAGATGGCAGAACGGTGCGTTTCAAAGGCGTCATCCCTGCCGATGGTTTGTTTTCGCACACGTTTGCGCAGATCATTAACACCCACGCCTCGTGGGAGGGAACAATCCGCCTCCGCTTTCTGGAAGGAGGCGATACCCTTGGCGTCTCGTTCGAGCAAATCGGCAACACCCCGATGAGAGGCGTGGCAAAGCGGGCGAAAATCGGCACGCGCACAAATCCAGTGCCGGAAGCCAATGCCTACACGGCGATTATCGGTGATAACACTCCCGACGAATCGGCGGGGTTCCTGCGCTTCGTCGTGCAGGGATCTGGCCGCACGACGTTCTTGGGAAAGACCGCCGATGGCGTGACACTCCGCGCGTCCAGTCAGGTTGCCGTCGACGGGTCTATCAGCCTTTATGTTGATGGGCAGATCGGTGGTTCGCTTCTTTCCAATGCGACGGACCCGACACAATACGATAGCGATGTCCGCGCCTTGCGATGGAACGGCGGCACCTATCCGCAGGTCGAACTCCAAAGCGCTGTTTACCGCCCTCCTGGGAGAGCACGTATCCTCGATGATTTCGACGTCACTTCAGGTGCGGCAAGAATTGTCATTACCGGCCCGGAACTAACTCCGATGGAGAGCGCGTTGACTTGGAACACCGACAATTCGCTTCGTTCAACCACGACTACCCCACTGCGGCCAAGGGTGAAACTGCAGCCGAAGACCGGAATCCTTCGCGGAACATTCGCTGATGAGACCGGGCGCACTCGTCACTTCTGGGGCGCATGCTTGCAAAGGCCCGACGCTCATGCGGACGTCGCCGCCGGTTTTTCGCTCCTCCGCCAAGGGAACATCTCAGTTCCAGTCCGTGTTTCGCTGCTCCCGGCGAATTAGAGCAACCGCCAGAAGTAGTTTCCGCTTCGTAAGCACGCCGGCGTAAAGGAGCGCGGGTCTTTGACCCGTGGGGAGGGATCGAAGGAGCGGAGCTGTAGGGCGTTATCCGGAAGCTTCTTTTGGCAATCACTATAGAACGTCCGCGAGACGGATCGGTAAGAGCGCGATTCGGATGTAGCGTTCGATGTCGTTCCGCGGATCTATCGTAGCCCTCCCTCGGAACGCAGATTGCGAAAACGTCACAAATGTGAACCGCGGGAGCGCTCGTAAGCCGAAGGAAGCAACTTTCTTAGTTGCGGATTTGGTTGCCGGCATTAATTTCCGCGGCTTTTTCCTCGGTTTTCTCACGGTAAATCCGACGGGTTGGCGCAGAGTTTCTCCCAGCTTGGCGCTCGCGCGCGCCGCTGTGGCCGGGGAAGGACCACCTGAACACATTCATGACCTCGACGAGCCAGGACCGCTTAGCACGCATCGCTGCAATTGGGCGCGCTTTGTCCGAGCTCGATGCGGAATTGCGAGCGCTCCGCGGCGCAGCTCCGGAGAAAACCCACCAGGCACAACTCGCCGCCCTTACCGAGCACCTGCGCGCATCGCTTAAGGATTTCGAGCGCATCAAGGCAGCGGCTGAATCGGTGCCGAAAGTCGGGATCGCAGCGGAACCGGACGCGGTCTCCCTGCTCAAGTTCATGGAGAGCGTGCCGGCAATGGTGTTCTTCAAAGACGTCCAGGGCCGATACCTCGCGGTGAGCCGCCAATATGAAGAGCAGCTGGGGCTGAAGGCGAGCGAGGTGATCGGGAAGCTGGATTCGGAACTCTTCGCCCCAGAGCAGGCAAACATCTGCATGCGGAGCGATGAGGCGGTGCTCAAGAGCGGGCAGGTTCTTCAGTTCGAAGAGCGGATCGGCGTCGGGCCTGGATCGCAGAATCTCCTCGTTTCCAAATTTCCCATCCGCGATCGCGCCGGGACC
Source organism: uncultured Prosthecobacter sp. (assembly GCA_966125105.1). GTDB lineage: Bacteria > Verrucomicrobiota > Verrucomicrobiia > Chthoniobacterales > Chthoniobacteraceae > SXWH01. Next base: position 465 of record CBHXZU010000050.1, on the reverse strand, counting down.
ACCATCGCGATCGCGGGCATCGCCACCGACATCACCGGCAGGAATCGCGGCGAACCCTCCTGCCTGGCGATGCGGACCCAAACCGAGGATTCCTGGCAAAAGGTGCAATTTGGCAGTTGGGAAGCCGACTTCCGCGCGACGAGCGATGGCCGGCAGGGCACGCTGCGCTGGTCCGATGAAATCTACCGGATCGCCGGCTTCGAGCCCGGCACCGTGCGGGTGACTACCGAACTCTTCTACGAGCTCGTGCATCCCGATGACCGGGAGGCCGTGCGCGAAGCCGTGGCGCTCGCGACCCGCAGCCAGACGGATTATTCGATTGTGCACCGCCTCGTGCGACCCACTGGCGAGGTTCGGATCGTGCACGAGACTGCGCACCTGTTCTTCGACAACGTGGGGCGGCTCACCCGCATGATCGGGACGGCGCACGACATCACCGAGCAGCGGGAGGCCGAGCAGCGCTTT
>CBHXZU010000049.1:0-14968 GCA_966125105.1 uncultured Prosthecobacter sp. | reverse complement strand
TTTTCGAGCCGCGTGAACAGGCCTTCGTGAGCCATTCGCAAAACAGCGCCGTTTTTTCACGGCTGCCCCGCGTTCCTCAGAGGAAGGTAGTGAGGAGACGCGCGGGCGTGGCGGGGCATTAGAGCTACAGCACGGATTTTTGGCGCAGAAGTGGGCTCGCTTCCCTGGGCTGCAGAGTGGTGGGAGTCGCGCGGGCTATCGGCGCGGCTTCACTCGCAGGCAGGGCGAAAGGCGGCGCGAGCCGGGCGCCTTGCCGGCTTGGAATCTGGAGCGGAGGCGTGGAATTCCGGATCGACGCGGTGGAATTCTGAGTTGCAGGTGTGGAATTCTCAGTTGCAGGTGTCGAATTCTCAGCTGCGCGTCTGGAACTCCCGGTTGCAGCAGTGGAATTCCCGGTTGCAGCAGTGGAATTTTCAGCTGCACGGCGGTCATCTCAAATTGCAGTGCAGGCAAAGTGTTTTGCACGGCAGGTTGGCACGAAAACAGGCACGGCATTCTCTCCTGCAGCCGCGGAATTCTCAGTTGCATGCGCAGAATTCTGAACCGCACTTGTGGAATTCTCAGTCGCTGCGATGGAATTCCCGGCCGCAGGTCCGGATTTCCGGATTGCAGCTTCGGAATTTCGGCCGGCGCGTTTGGTATCTCGCGCGACGGGCCTGAGAGGTTCGTTTCCGACCGGCCGGAAGGGCTTTTCGCGTTTCTCAGGATGGCCGGCTTTTCGGAGTCCGGGAAACGGGATTCAGATTCATTTCGCTTCGCGCTCGGGGGTGTCTCCGAGTTTCAGCGTGGGTGCTTTTGCGTCGGCGGCGACTTTCACGGAGACCCAGTGGCCAGCGACGGCGTGCGCGGGGAAGGCACATGCGAATGCGTAATCGCCGGCTTCGGAGGCGGTAAACGTGAATGTGGCCTTGGTATTCGCGAGTCCGGTAACTGCGTTTGGAGTGGATCCTCCCTCGAATGCGGGGTCGCCGACCTGAAGCTTTTTCACGGCATCTCGCTCGACGATGATGGCGCTGTGCGGAACCGGGCTTGGATTGATGAAGGTAACTTCAACCTTCCAGCCGACCGGGAAGGTATACACGGCTTTCCCGTGGGAGAAGCCGTTGAAGTTCATACCGCCGTTCACGTCTTTGAAGGCAGCCACAAGGGTCACCTTGGCGGTCTTCGGCTGGTCTCCGAGTTTGAGGAAATCGGCCTCGGTCACCCCGGCAGCAAGGCTGGATGCGGCAGATGAGGCAGAGGCAGCGTGCGCAGCGGGGTCGTGACCGGGAGGAGTTTGCGCGGATGCGACGGAAGCGATGAGGACAGTGAGACTGCAGCGGAGAAGGAACGGAATCATGGAAAGAAAGTAGCTTGTGGCTATGCGCGGGATGACCTTGGAAGCGCTTGAGTTGTCTCGCCGAAGACATCGGACCAGCGAGTGCGCGGTTGGCAGGGTCTTGGTTATTTCGGCTGGAGCGGCGCGGTGACAGCGCCTGCGGGGACCTGGTCAGCGGCGACGATTTTCCAAATGGCGCCCTTTTCGTTTTGCGTCGGGTCCACCGGGCCGCCGTAGTTGGCGGTGGCGTGGGCGACGTAAAGGTTTCCCTGCTCGTCTTCGCCGCCTCCGGTCGGGCGCAGGGGCGTATCGAGGTCGAGCAGTTCTTGCATTTGCCACTTTCCGGCGTCGTCGCGCTTGAGGCCCCAGATCTTCCCGCTTCCCCAATCGGCGGCGAAATACACGCCGTCGAGCGATGGGAAGTCTTTGCCGCGATAGACCCCGATGCCGGCAACGCAGATGCCTTGGTCCACGTGGCTGTACTCGGCGATGGGCAGCAGACCCACACGCGGCGCGCCTTTCTCCAACTCGATCGGAAAGGGATGGCTACCATTCATGAACTTCCAACCGTAGTTCTCGCCGCCTTTGCTGTTTGCAGCCTGGAAATTGATCTCCTCCCAGTGGTTTTGACCGACGTCGCCGATGTAGAGATCGCCGGTTTTGCGATCGAAGGAGAACGTCCACGGGTTGCGGAGCCCGTAGGCCCAGATCTCCGGGCGCGCCTTGGGATGAATCTTCGAGAATTGCAGTTCGCTGACACCGAATAGGGTCATCTGCTGCAAAGGCGTGAGGAATGGATTGTCCTTCGGAATGTCGTAGGCGCGGTCGGCGGTTTTCGCGTTCACGTCGATGCGGAGCATTTTTCCGAGGACGGTGTGGAGGTCCTGGCCGGCATTGATGACATCGCCTTCCCAGCCGCCGTCGCCGACGCCGACATACATGTAGCCATCACCGCCAAAGGCGATCTTTCCACCGTGGTGATTGATGTAGGGATAATCGACCTGGAGGATCACGCGGGCGCTGTCGGCATCCAACTTGTCCGGGTTGTCTTTTGAGACCTTGTATTCAACGACGAGCGTTGCGCCGTTGAACCATAGGTCCGCGTAGCTGACGTAAACGAGGCCGTTCTCTTTAAACTTGGGGTGAAACTCGATGGCGTAGAGACCGACTTCGAGGAAGGCGCTGAGCGTTTTGTCGCGGAGATCGATGAAGGGCTTTTGCAGAAGCTTGCCGTCTTTGACGACGCGCACGAGACCGTGGCGCTCGCAGATGAAGAGTCGTCCGGAACCGTCTTTCGGCGCGGCGACGTGCACGGGATCGACGAGGCCGTCGGCGACTTTGACGAGCTTGATGGCGACGTTGCCGGGGAGCTTCCCGCCGGGCTGGACGGGCGCGACATCCTGGGAGTGCGCGAGGGAGACGGAGACGAATGCCGGGGCGAGGAGGCACGAGAAGAAGTTTCTCATGTGCTTCGTTGTAGTTGCGTTTCCGGAGGGGGGCAACGGGGGTTTCGGGAGGAACGATGGAAGGACGCATAGGACCTATGCGACGCATGGGACTCATGGGACCTATTTTGGCCGGCTGCTCGCCGATACTGAACGCTCTACACCGTCGCCGCTGTGGGATGGACCCACGGGGCGCGATACGGGCGGGCGAGGAGTTTGGTGGCTTCTTCGTCCCCGGTAACAGTGTGCGTGGCGGGATCCCAATTTAGCGTTCGGCCGAGCTTGAGCGCGACGTTGGCCAGGATGCACGAGGCGGTGGAGATGTGGCCTTGCTCGATGTCGGCGACGGGCTTTTCGCGGGTGGCGATGCAGCTGAGCAAGTTCTTCATGTGGCCGCGGATGGCGGGGGCCACGTGGGTCTCGAGGTCCTTCTCCGTTTTGTCCTCAGGATACTGCTCGAATTCGTAGGTCACGTCTTTGTGCACCGCTTCGCCTTTGCCTTGCGGGATGAAGTCGTAGCTCATCACGCTGGCTTTGAGCGTGCCTTTGTCGCCGTAAATCGTGGCGCCCCATGGATATTTTGGATCGGGCGCGGTGCCGTAGGATCGGTGCGTCCAGATCACAGGGAAATCGGGGAAGTCGAACGTCGCCGTCTGCGTGTCGGGGATATTTGCCTTGCTCGCTTTGTCCACGAGGATGCCGCCGCTGGAGCTGATGCGCGTGGGCCAGCCGAGATCGAGCATCCAGCGCACCATGTCCAACATGTGCACGCACATGTCGCCGACGATGCCGTTGCCGTATTCCATGAAAGCTCGCCATTTGCGCGGGTGGACGAGCGCGTTGTAGGGACGCATCGGCGCGGGGCCGGTCCACATTTCGTAATCGAGATTCTCCGGCGGCGCGGTGTCCGGCGGATTATCTTTCGCCCGCATGTGGTAGTAGCAGTAGATTTCGACGAGGCCGACTTTGCCGAGCTTGCCAGGCTTGATGATCTTCTCGATCGCCTCCTGCAGATGCGGCGTGCTGCGGCGTTGGGTGCCGACTTGGACGACCCGCTTATATTTGCGGGCGGCCGCGAGCATGGCCTGGCTCTCGATGACGTCCACACCAGTCGGTTTCTGCACGTAAATATCCGCTCCGGCTTTGCACGCTTCGATCATCGGCAGCGCGTGCCAGTGGTCGGGCGTGGCGATGAGGACGACATCGAGATCCTTCTCCTTCAGCATTTCGCGGTAGTCGGAATACGTCCGCGGTTTTTTCTTCGAGACCTGCCGCGTGGCGACCATGTCGGCGGCATCGGAGAGCATGTTCTTATCGACATCGCACAGGGAGACGACGTCCACGGGCGCGACCTGGATGAGACGGAAAAGATCAGCCTTTCCGTACCAGCCGCAGCCGATGAGACCGACTCGCTTTTTCTGGTCGGCGAAATCGACGGCGTAACCGGGCAGGACCGATGCGGCGAATGCGGCAGCGGAGGTGGAGAGAAACTGGCGGCGATTCATGCGCGGCGATTACGTCATACGCCTCGCGAGGTGGCGAGAGAGGAATGCCTCGCCTCGCTGCGGGCCGGATGTTAACGCGAAGCGCATGTCTGAGAACGGTGCCGAGTCCTCCATGCCGAACGTCGTGATTCCCGCGGATGCGGGAGCGAGCCCGTTCAAGCTGGTCGTGGACCCGGCCTTGCGCGAGAAATTGCGCGAGGCGCTGCTGGAGCTAGTCGAGAATCACGACCAGGAGCTGGCGAAATATGCTGCGGAAGGGTTTCTCGAGCTGGAGAGCAGCAAGGAATACGTGGAGATCCTTGCGCGACACTTGCGGGAGACGATGAGCACGAAGGAAGGCGTCGCTTATTTGCTGCATGCGTGCGGATTCACGGTGGGGATTGAGGAGATCAATCTTCAGGCAGAGGCGCGGTGGAAGGTGCAGCGGTGAGCGACCGCTGCGCGGCAAGGCCCGAAGGGCAACGTCCAACGCTCAACGTTCAACTTCCAACGTCCAAGTGCGCAAGCGAGGAAGCTTCCATAGCCCGGGGATGAGAGTCGCTGGGAGAAGCCTCGCGATTCCGCATCATTAAGGCCCGCGTAATGTCATCTTTTATTTTTTCGCGTATCGGCGTCGTTCAATCGCTTATCGGCGTGCTCCATTCGGGTATCGGCGTCGTTGAACCAATTATCGGCGCCTTCTATCGATTATCGGCGCCTTCTCGTCCATTGTCGGCGCTCTCTAATCAATTGTCGGCGCTCTCTAATCGATTATCCGCCTGCTTTAGTTGAATTTTGGGACAGTTGAGTCGCGTACCGGCGCGCTTCAATCGGATGTCGGCGTGCTAATTTCGCGTACCGGCGCGGTGTATTCGATCACCGGCGTCATGTAATCGCGTACTGGGGAGGTGAATCCCAATTCCAATGTGCCGGCACGGCTTGTCTCCACGATTAAGGGGACCTGCGGGACAAGATATTCGGGTGCCGGAACGCGGCCGCTCTACGATTTGGGCTGCGCGGCTAAAGCCGCCGCGGCCTTCACTTTCGCCTCCTCCGCGCGCCGGGCAATCTCCTCAGGGCTGGGCAGCGACATCAGCACCTCGGCCGGGATGTCGCCGGCGGCGGCGAGCTTGGTGAGGCACTTTTGGCGCTCGGTGAGGGCCTTGTCGGAATCGCGCTCTTTGCTAAAGCGGCTCTTCGCTTTCTCGCTACGGGCGCGGAGCATCGAATAAACGTCGCCGCCGAGGAGCGCGGAGATATCGATCTTCATCTTCTCGCGCTGCATGTCCGCGGAGCTCACCGCGTCGCCATTGATCGGGCCCGCCTTGTATTTCGGGAACATGATCGCCGCTTCGGGGCAAACGCGCGAACAGGCGGGGCAGTTCGTTTTGCAGTTGTCGTTATTCTGCACCTGGATGCGGCTCTCCTGGTCCACGCCGTAAACGCCGAAGAGGCAGAACGAGAGGCACTGCATGCAGTTTGTGCAGCGGTCGTAATCGATGACCGGGAACCACGGCTTCCAAGCGCCGGGCTCATTCGTGCCGAAGGCAGCGCGTTCCTGGTCGACGAGCGCGGCGATCCCCGCGGTGTCCCGCCCGGTGATATCGTGAAAGCGCAGATTCACCGAGCCGCTGGCGTCTTCACCCTGCGGGGCGGAGGCAAACTTTCCGAGGACGACGAGCGCGCCTTTTTCCTGCGGAGCCACGCGGCCGTTTTGCGCGGTGCGCGTGACGGCGTAGCCGCGCTCGAGCAAGGCGGTCATCGCAGCAAAGCGGTCTGCCGCCTCAATGGGCGTGGCGCCTTCGCCTTCGTAAAGAACGACTCGGAGTGTGGATTCGTCGCGAATGGCCATGGGTTCAGAGGTCGGAGATCAGAAGTCAGCGGTCAGATCCACGCTGGCGTGCTTGTAGGTGTGGATCGAGATTTGTGCAGGTTCTTTGGTTGCGTGCAGCGAAAGCGCGAGCGCAAGGCGCTTTACGGATTTGCTGGCGATGCCTCGCCGGGGGCTTGATCGGCGGCGGTCGCTGGCGCGCCTTTCACCGGAAGATTCGGCTGCACCTCGGGCGCCAGGAGGGCGGCGACGATTTCCTCGGCGGTCTGTGTCCGCATGTTCAGCACTTCAGCGCTGGCAGGATCCAGGTCAGCACCGCATTGGTGGAAAAGTCCTTTTACAGCGCGTGGAAAACACGCAGCGATTTTGACGGGGCCGTTTTTGGAGAGTTGCGCAAGCGCCGGATCCCTCCGCGCGGCCAATTCACACAAATCGGCAACTGCATCGAATGCGACACCGCTTTCACACAACCGCTGCAGCACTTCGCCTTTCACGCCTTTCGGCACGACCTGCGCGTACTGGCAATGGCAGTAAAGGATGCTGGGCTGGGTCATGTCGGGCGGAAAGTAGACGGAGTTGGCGCGTGAGACAACGGTGGATGGAGGGGAGGCGAGGCGACAAAAATGAAACACTAAAGACCAAACACCAAAAACTAAAGACAAGGCCCGCGCTGCTTGGGCTTTAGTGCTTAGTGCTTTGGCCTTTCACAACACATCCCGGTGCGTCGGCTGGGGTTTGCCGGGGCGGAAGAATTCCAGATGTTCCAGTTTTGCGGAAAGGGTTCCGCTATTGAGCGCGACGACGGAGGCTTGCACGGCGTCGCGGATTTGCTCGGGGCTGGCCTCGGCGCGGCAATTTAGAATCAGCTGGCCGCTTTCCACCGGCTCCTCGAGACGCAGCGAGAGTTCGGGGACGAAGTCGGAGCGCACGAGGTTGATCGCGGCGACATCGCCCAGTCCGGCGTCGGGGCTGAGCGTCATTTTTAAATGCGCAATCTCGGCATCGATGGCGGCGAGGCGGCGTTGAACGTCCCCGGCGAGGGTCTTGAGAACCTGATCGCTGTCGAAAGGCTGCGCACCCTTGAGTTGGATCGTGGCATTCAGCCAACCGAGGAGCGCTTCGCCTTCGGCGTAGATTTCGTAATCGACGTCCATGGTCGAGCGCAGCGGTTGCTCGCCTCGCGTGATGCGGTCGAACCACGTGGCGACGCCCGCGCCGGACTTCACGCTCACGGCGAGGACTTCCTTGCCCGGGAACTCGCGCTCCAGCGCGTTGCGCAGGCGGGCGATGCGCTCGGGGTCGAGAATATCGCTTTTCGTGATGACGAGCAGATCCGCTTCCTCGAGCTGCTTGCGGTAGATGTAGGTCACCTTGTCGGAAAACTTCCCGCCTTGCGCCAAACCCAGCACGCGCTCGGCGCGCACCGGGTCGACCAAAACGCTGAGGGGCGCGACGGTGAACGCGTCGCCATAAATGCGGCGGAGCGGGTAGGTCACGGTCGCGACGAGATCGGTGCAACTGCCGACGGGCTCGGCGATGAAGACGTCGGGCCGCGTAGCGACGGTGAGCTTCTTCGCGGCTTCGGTGAGCGTATTGAACCGGCAGCAAAAACAGCCGCCGGTGATTTCCTCCGTCTCAAATCCTTTGGCTCGAAGCATGGCGGTATCGACGAGTTCGCTGCCCTGGTCGTTCGTGATCAGGCCCACTTCGAGTCCGCGACTTACGAGATGCTCGGCGAGCGTGGCGACAGCGGTCGTTTTGCCGGCGCCGAGAAATCCGCCGAGCATGATGTAGCGGGCCTTCGGCGGGGGCGGGAGAGGCTGCCGCGCGGGAGAAGATTCAACAGTGCTCATGCTTCTTCGGCTTGTTGTTTTTCGAGAATGCGGTCGATCGTGGCATCCAGCAACCCGCGATATTCCGCGAGCGGGATGCATTTGGAATCCGGCTGGCCGTCGATCTCATAGAGCCAACCGGCTTCATACGGTTTGTCCCCGACGAGCTCGATCTGGGATTGCAGCGCTTCGTTTGCCCCGGCAAACGTGCCTTCGGCGCAGGCGTAAATGTCGCTGATCGCTTTGAATCCCTCGATGCTGCCGACGATGTCGCCGCCCTTGACCGGATCGCCGGCGCTTTTCTCGAAACGGACTTCGACCATCTCGCCGAGCATGCGCGTGGCGAACTTGGTGAAACCGACTCGCCAGCGGGTGTCGCTCATTTTCCGCAGCCAAAAATGGGAGGGGCTGTAGAGGCACTCGACGGGCAGGTGAGTGACGAAGTTGCTGCGCTTGTAGAACGAGGTGTCGGCCATGGCGGCGGGCGCATGATTCACAGTTCGGGGGGAGGCGTCCAATGGAACGAACACTTTTACCGGGACGGCACGAGCCGCAATGAACCATGGCGGGCACGGCGAACACGGCGACAATGCAAAAGGAACCACGAAGAGCGCGAAGGGTCGGATGGCGAGGTCGCTCGGTCTTAATGTGGGTCATCTGAACGGAGTGGCGAGGAACGAGCCCAAAGTGAAGGACGCCGCACCACTCGCAGGAGACGAGTTCACCTGGCTCGATTACGGACGCTTTGAATCGAGTTCTAGATTAAGACATTCCCCTCGGATTGCACGGGGCCGTTCACTTCGCAGCTCGTTTCTCGCTGACTGCGTTCAGGGTGACCGACCTTTATACGCGATCGCGTCTTTCGCGCCCTTTGTAGTTCCCTTTGCATTGTCGCCTGCCCGCCGTGGTAAATGATGTCTCGGTCCTCCAAGATGGAGGTTGATGCGCGAGCGGCACATCGCGGATTGTTGCGGAGCCGTGCTCTATTTCGACCACAACGCGACGCATCCGATTTCGGCGACGGCGAAAGCGGCGTGGCTGGATGCCGTGGAACGGTTTCCGGCGAATGCGTCCTCGCCGCATCGGCTGGGCCAGCGTGCAGAGCGGGCGCTGGAAGCGGCTCGCGAGCGGCTGGCGACAATTCTCGGGGTCAGCGTGGATCGTGTCGTGTTTACGAGCGGCACGACGGAATCGAATAACACGGTGATTGCGCCCGCGAAGCGCGTGTGGACTTCGGCGGTCGAGCATCCGTGCGTGATCGAACCAAGCTCCGGGAAGTCTTTGCGTATTCCCGTCGATCGCGCAGGCATCGTGGACGTTGCTTGGATTATGGACCGCCTCCGGAGCGAGCGTCCGGATCTGATCGCAGTGATGGCGGCGAATAATGAGACCGGGGTGATTCAACCCTGGCGCCAGATTGCGGAGCTTTGCCGACGGGAAAATGTGCCGTTTCTATGCGACGCGGCGCAGTGGGTAGGGAAAATGCCCGCGAATGAATTGGGGACGGCGACTTTTTTAAGCGGATGCGCACATAAGTTTGGCGGTCCGACGGGCGTCGGCTTTCTCGTTTGTCCTCCTGATTTCGCTCCCCTCCTACGCGGTGGTCCGCAGGAAGCGAGTCGACGCGCGGGAACGGAAAACCTTCCGGGCGTGCTGGCCATGGTCGCGGCGCTCGACGAGCGGATGGCGGAGATTGCGAGCGATGCTCTCGATCGGCGACGCTCGTGGCGGCAGTCGTTCGAAACGAAACTGCGCTCAAGGGTGGAAGACGCGCAGATCCTCGGAGATGGGGTTGAACGGCTTTGGAACACAGTCGCGGTTCTCATGCCGGAGCCGCCCGACTGCCGCCGGCGCTGGGTGGTCGTCATGGACAAACTCGGCTTTGCCGTTTCAACCGGTTCCGCATGCGCGAGCGGAAAGGAACAGCCGTCCAGCGTGCTCACGGCAATGGGCGTGCCGGCGGAGATCGCAGGCAGAGCGTTGCGATTCAGCGCGGGCTGGGAGACGACCGAGGAGGATTGGGAGAAGTTGCTCCGAGGGGTTCAGGCGGCCGTGGCGGAAATGCGTCGGTGACGCATCGGAGCCGCGCTTTTCCGACGCGGATTTCGGGAGCCTTTTTAATACTCTTTCTTGAATCGTTTCCGTTGGGTGGAAGTCGCCTTGAATGGCGCGCGGGGAACCGCTCCGTCGAGCCGTGCTACGGCGCAAGCGTGCTTGCCGCATCTTCGCAGAGATCCACGTCTCAGGGTTTTTGAGACGGTCTCTGAGCGGTCGACGACCTGCCGTCCACGACATCACCGACCTGTGTCGCGCTAGGTGCTGCGCGATCGATGCCCAGCAAGGCCTCGACATCGCGCTGCGATGATCGCGTCAGTTCCTTTCGGTCCGTGAAACTCGAACGAGGAGTTCCGAAGTGCAATTCGACCGTGACGCTTGGTTTGCGCATGAGATTCCAGAGATGCGGCGCAAGGGTCATGTCTCCCCAATAGGCGACTTCATCGGGGAGACTGCCGTCGGGCAGGATGTAGCGAATTCCGCACGGCGTGACCGGGCATCTGAGTTGGATGGCAGGTTCCAGCAGGGAACTTCGGAACGGGAGCACCTTTGTCCCATCAGAACTCGTGCCTTCCGGGAAAAGCACCACTGGTGCCCCCGCCGCGAGGAGCGACTTGAGTTGAATCGCGATTTCACCCACCTCTCCTCTCCGTTCGCGATCGACGAAGATCGTGGCGCCCCTCCGGGCGTAGCCTCCAAAAATCGGCCAGTGCGCGACCTCCTTCTTCGCAACAAATCCGCAACCTGCGACCGCGCTGAGCGCGACAATATCGAGATAGCTGACGTGATTGGCTACAACGAGGCCGTCGCGTGGGATTTCTCCAAACACATGGATCTGCAAATTGAGCCAATGTCGATGGGCATTGGCGACGCGCTGCAACCAAGCGAGTCGACTCCGAACGTCCCTACGCCTTACCGCGAGCCAGTAACTGGCAGTGAAAGCCAGGGGAATCGCCGGGTAGATTGCCGCGCGAAAAACCGCGCGCGGCAGTCCCTCAAAAAGGGACATTTTGCAGGCAGTAGCGATTCTGAACGACAGCAGGAAGGTTCGTGAGATCGAGGAACGTGAGGAAATCGATCGTCCCGAACTCCCGATCGAGTGCGGGCGCGCCGCAGATTTTCGCGCCGACTGCAAGATAAGCGCGCAGCAAGCGCGGAGGTTCCCCGCAATCGCTGGACGGCTCAGCCTCCGACAAAATGTGGGCGGCCGACGGCGCAGTTTGGAAGGGGGCCGGCGCGAGAAAACGAGGAAGAAGCTTTTGAGCCACCGCGTGTCCGACTGCCGGATCGACCGAAGTCACGGAACTGCATCCCAAGAGGTAACGGGCGTTTCGAGCACGCGCGTATTCGGCGATTCCGCGCCAGAGCAGGTTCACCACGTTCATCTTCCGGTGATCGCGATGGACGCAGGCGCGTCCCAGTTCGACGATCTCTGTCGAAAACGGGATGAACGGCGCGAAGTCAAACTCCTGCGCGCTGTAGAACCCGTGGTGCAGCAACGCCATCGAGCCTGTCTGGAGCCGATAGGTCCCAACGACGGCACCGGTTTCCGTGTGCTCCACTAGCAGATGGTCGCAGACTTCATCGAACCGATCGGAGTCCCGCCGCGTTTGCCAGCTCTCCGCGAGACCTTCGCGGAGTTCCATATTGAATACCTCGAACCGAAGACGCTGCGCGGCGTCGAGATCAGATTCGTTGACGGCGAGACGAAAGCGATAAGCAGGCGCGGCGACGAAGGGTGCTGCAAGCGTGTGCATGGCACCTGCAGGAGAGCACACCGTCTTGGCAAAACCGGGGCGATCCGGTCACGAAGGGGTCACAATGCATTGAGCCCGCTTCCTCGACCGTCTCTCTCTACTTATCGGACCGCAGCGTCCCCATGCGGCACGATCTCGATAGAGCTTGCACCGGAACGGACCCGGCGCGCCGCCAGTGTTTTATCGGCCGCCGCCACCCATCATGGAGCCCAAGGGGCCTTGACCTTCCCAGCGTTCGGGACGGTTCCACGGGATGGTGCTCACGCGATTGGGATCTTCAGGCTCCGAGTTCGAACAACCACCCAGACCCAAAACCGCGGAGGCGAGAAGAATCAGCGCAACCCAGCGCATGTATCAGTTGGCCTGCGGAAGAGCCGGTGCCGGAGCCGGGGTGCCCGAAGGAGTCGGGCTGGAAGTAGCGGGAGCCGCTTCTTCGTCCTTCACCTTGTCGTCACCCGTGTAGATCACGTCATCACCAGGCTGCACATACATTCCGCGAACGAAAGTGCCGGGAAGAATGTCGGCCACCGATTGCGTGGCTTCCACGTTGGTGATGCGAACCTTGCCGATGCCCTGACCACCGCGAGCCACGATCATGACCTTATTGGCAGCGGCGCCCTGGCGGTCACCGACGCTCAGGACTGCGAAGCCCCAGCCGGAGTTCACCGCCATCACGCGGCCGCGAATGCCCTTCTGCATGATGTTGTCCTTGTAGCGCTTGATGGTCGCGCCTTGGGAAGCGATCTTGTCGTCCGTTTCCTTCGTGCCGGCGTCGAGGGTCTTCACCGTTGCGTCGAGTGAAGCGCGCTCCTTCTCAAGGTCAGCGGCTTTCTGCTCGGCCGTCTTAACTTTGTCGGTGAGCTCGGTAATCTTGGTGGTCAGGCCAGCGATGCCGGACTTGATGTCAACACCTTCACCCAAGACGGTTTTAATCGTTTCGTTGATCGTGTTCAGATCCGTCTTCGTCTTTTCATTCTCCGCGACCGCGGCAGCGAGATCATTCTTCGCCTTGGTGACTTCCTGCTTCGCGGTTGCCAACTCGGCGCGGGCGCCTTCGAGGTCCGTCGTAGTCTTGGCGAGGTTCTCCTCGGTCGTCTTCAACGTGTCTTTGGTTTTCGCCAAATCGTTTTCAGACCGGGTCAGCGAGGCCTTGGTCTTTTCACCGGCCGTCTGCATTTCCTTAATGCGTTTGCCGCTCTCGAGTCCGAGATAAAGCGCGAGACCGGCCGCCAGGAGGGTTAGGATCGAAAAGATTTTCGCCATAAGAGGAAGACTAGTTGTTGGTAAATCTAGATTGTTACTGGGGCGGCGTGGGTGGAGCGCCCGGCAAGAGGGCGGCCTTTTAAGCGCCGGTTATTTTGGTTGGCAAGGGGTTTCCCCAAATTTTTCCGCACTTTCATTTTGCGTCCGGTCAAAGTGCCTGCCACGTTCCGAGTCTCCGTCAGGGGCCATGGATTGAAGGCTGGCGAACCCCGCCAGGTCCGGAAGGAAGCAACGGCAGCCTGCCCTTCCTTGTCGTGGTTCCCTGACGGACTCTTCGTTTCCGAAGGATTTTTTGTTTCGGGGCTTTTTGTTGTGGGGAGCGGCATGCGAGATGGATTCCTCAGGATTGGCGGTCGTGCAAGCAGAGGAGTGCGTTCGGTGGATGAATTCGTCGTGACTTGATCTCGCGGTCACAATCGTTCGGGCGAGAGCGGAAGGGATGGCGCAGAGCTTTTGCGGCGATTTACCTTTGAAATCGCAGGGGCGAAATCTTGCTTCCCTCCTCGTGGATGATTCTCGCAACCTGCGCGACTCATGCTTCGCCGCGGCGCGCTGCTGTTTCCATTCCTGGTGCTTTTCGCTGGCGCTTCGCTGATTCGCGAGGCGGCGGTCGGCATTCTGACCCGCGCCGAGGAGCATTGGGAAGGCTTCCTTATGGGACAGGCGACCGCTCCGAGCGCGGCCGGACCCACTACGCTGATCGAGATCAGTGACGACACAACGCTGAAGCATGTTTGGCCGTGGACGGCGCAGGACTTCGCGGTTTTCTTCCACGCCGCGATTCCCTTTGATCCCGCAGCCATCGGCGTGGAACCCGTGCTGGATGCTGATCGTGGCGCTCTCGCAGGTGGAGAACGGGAAGAGATCTACGAGAAAATGCTGCACGAAGGCATCCTCCGAGCGCCGAAACTCGTGCTCGGCGGCACGCTCGGATACGCGCCTGACGCGGAAACAGCCCCGACGAAACTCAAGGAAGTCCTCGTCCTGCCGAAGATCCGCGGCGACCTGTCGAAAGTTCCGAATTTTACCGCGGTCGAGGCGTGGGCCGAGGAAAGATTCCGCCTTTCAACAAAACCGGGCTGGACCAACATCCCGGATGATTTGGGACCGCTGGGCAGGTGCCCGCTCGTGCTGCGCTATTTCGGACAGCCAGTTCCAACGATGCCCCTCCAACTCGCGATGATGTGGGAGAAGGTGACCTCGGACGAAGTGGAGATCGTACTCGGCTCCCACATTCTATTGGGAAAAAAGCGCATTCCGATCGATGAAGCCGGCCGGATGGTCGTGAACTTCGGCGCAAGGTTTGAACGCGTCTCCTACGACGACCTGCTCCTGACACGGGAGCAACTCGACAAGAAAGAGGCCCCCATGATCCCGGCGACCCATTTCACGAATCGCGTGCTGCTACTGGGCCGAACAGACGGGTTCATGCGCAACGTGGTTACCCCATCGGGAAAAAAGGCGACGCCCTCGGAAGTCGTGGCCGCGGGACTTGCGACGATCCAATCCGGCGCGCACCCGCACAGGCTTCCGGCGTGGGTCGATTGGCTTTTCGTGGTCGTGGTGGCGGTTGCCTCGCTATGGCTTCCGCGCAGCAAAGCTACGCCCCTGGCGCTTATCGTCATCATTTCGGAGGCGACGCTTCTCGGCGCTGCCGTGCTGCTCTACCGCTCCCAAAGTTTGGTGCTGCCCGGCGTGCTTCCGCTCGGCCTCGCGCTATGGATTCTCTTGTTGCGCGCTGTGGCCAAGAGAGCGCAGCGGGTGATCGCTTTTTAAGAGACGCCGGAGGGCGGGCAAAATGGGACTAACAAGTTCCATGAGTTATATGGGAGGTATTCCCCTCTTAATCTTCCGCGTTACTATCTGACTTCCGACCCTGCCCCCCCCAGCTCCGTTGCAGCAAAGGTTGACCCCCCCGACTCCGACCTGCACCCTGCGCCACCTCGCGCATGATCCGTTTCACCAATCTCACCGGCGCCGTGG